>JAZFUC010000096.1:0-4099 GCA_036446995.1 Dehalococcoidales bacterium
CCGGCCATTCTGCTGGAGAACCTGACCTGCCGCGCTTCCGGGGTTATGCCCCTGAGGCACCTAGTCTCGGGTATGGCTGACGGGGCGGCCGTTGATTACCTGCTCGGCTGCGGTGAGGAAGCGGTCGGCGACCGCTATAACCGGGGCGGGGGGAACATGGCCAAGGCAATCGGGGAGCTGGCCGGCTGCGGTTCGGCCACGGGGGCCGATATCAAGGCTTTCTGCTGCGCCCCGGTGCACGCTATCGTGATGGCGGCCGCTCTGGTTTCGGCAGGACTGTATGAAAATGTGGCCGTCGTGGCCGGAGGTTCCTTCGCCAAGCTGGGAATGAAATTTCAGGGACACCTGGGCCACGATATGCCGGTACTGGAGGATTCCCTGGCCGGGATGGCCGTCTGGATTGGCCGGGATGACGGTGTCAGCCCGGTTATCAGGCTGGATTCCGTGGGCAAGCATGAGATTGGTTCCGGCTCGTCACAGCAGGCTATTCTCAACAAGCTGGTGATTGAGCCGCTCGAACGCCTGGGCATGACTATCACCGATGTGGATAAATATGCCACCGAGATGCATAATCCCGAGCTCACCGAACCCCAGGGCAGCGGTAACGTACCTCTGAATAATTACCGGATTATCGGCAGTTTCGCCGTACTGAGGTCGGAGATTGAAAAAGACGCTCTTGACGATTTCGTCAGAACTCACGGTATGCCCGGATTTTCCCCTACCCAGGGGCACATCGCCTCGGCCGCACCCGTGCTGGGACATTCGGTAAGGGCCATGCGGAAAGGAAAGATTAAGAATACAATGTTTCTGGCCAAGGGCAGCCTGTTCCTGGGACGGATGACCCAGCTTTCGGACGGAATGTCGTTTTTACTGGAACGAAATAAGGGAGGAAAATAAACGGGTGATTGAACTGGACCGTGATAACTACCAGGATGAAACAGGACAATCAGGCCTGCCGGTGCTGGTGGACTTCTGGGGAGACAAGTGCCGGCCCTGTATGGCCCTGATGCCGGCCGTGGAGAAGTTGGAGGAAGAATACTCCGGGAGGCTGAAGGTGGCCAAGGTTAACGCTTATCAGAACAGGATGCTCTGCGCCCGGCTGAGGGTGCTGGGTCTGCCTACCTATATCATCTACAAGGGTGGTGACGAGGTAACCCGGATTACCGGAGAAGAGACCACGGTGGCGGAGATAAAAGCGGCTGTTGAGGCCGCTCTGGCTGAATAAAAGTAATAACGGAGGGGCAATTATGGACCTCAAGGGTAAAAAGGCGGTCATAATCGGGGAACGGGATGGCGTCCAGGGACCGGCAATCGAGGCCTGCCTGCGCAGCGCCGGAGCCGAGCCGGTAATGGTGAGGACGGAATGCTTCGTCTGAACAGCCGCCGGCGCTTTTGACCCGGAGGGTCAAGAAATGGTGAAAAAGATTGTCGAGCAGTACGGTAATGAAAATGTCATTGCCGTGATAGGCGCCCCGGATGCCGACAGTGCTGAATTGTACGCCGAGACTCTGGTTAACGGCGACCCCGCCTGGCTGGGGCCGCTGGCCGGAGTAAACCTGGACCTGCCCGTTTACCATATCATGGAGCCGGAGATTAAGGCGCAAATATCCCCGGAAATGTACAAGGAGCACCTGGAATTGATGGAAATTGCCCTGGATGTGGATAAGATAACCGAAGGGCTGAACCGGGTAAGACAGGGGAAGGACTAACGGCTGAGGTTGACTATGAGCGGAATTGAAGACACGGAAAAGGTCAGGGGATACTGCGGGTTGTGTTCCTGCTGGTGTCCTACCGTCGCTCATGTCAAAGACGGGGTATTTGTCAGGGTTACTCCTGACAAGCAGCATCCCCTGGCCCGTCCTCTCTGTCCTAAAGGGGCGGCCGCTCCCGAGCTGGTCTACAGCAAGCAGCGGCTGCAATACCCGGTTAAACGGACGAATCCGAAAGGGGCCGCCGACCCCGGCTGGAAACGGATTAGCTGGGATGAGGCCCTGGATACAATTGCCGAGCAATTTAACCGGATAAAAGAGGAATTCGGCCCTGAGGCGGTGGCCTTTACCCGGGCCGGACCGGGGGGTTCTCCCCTGGGTGAACTGACCCCCTGGATTACCAGGCTGTCCCACTCCTTCGGCAGTCCCAATAATATCGGCACCACCAATATTTGCCAGTGGCACCGGGACAACTGTTCCGTCTATACTTACGCCCGCCCCGGAATACAGCAGGCGGTGGGAAGGGCTGAGTTTGAAAGGGCCGGCTGTATTCTGATATGGGGCAACAACGTCCACGCCACCCGCTCTTCCCTGGTGCCCCTGATAAACAAGGGACTGGAACAGGGGGCCAAGCTGATAGTGATAGACCCCCGGAAGATAAAGGCGGCCGAGATGGCCGACCTCTGGCTGCAGATACGCCCGGGCACGGACGGCGCCCTGGCCCTGAGCATGATGAATGTTGTCATCGAAGAAGACCTCTATGACCACGATTTCACCCGGGACTGGACCACCGCCCCCTTCCTTGTGAGGAATGACACCGGGGAATTCCTGAGGGCAGCCGAACTGGCCGGCAGCGGACAAGCGGCCGCTTACGTGATATATGATTCCGCCCGGGGGGAGCCGGTGCCCTACCTGCCCGGCCGGGAAACACCCCCGGGGGCGGAAATTGACGGAGCCGTTACTGTCAGAACAGGTGACAATGAAGATATCGAGTGCCGGACGGCCTTCCGGCTGCTCCGTGAAGCGGTGGCTGATTACCGGCCTTCTGAAGTCGAGACGTTGACCGGGATACCGGCGGAACAAATCAGGGAAGCAGCCCGGATGTTCGCTACTATCAAACCATCCTGCTGGTATTCCTGGAACGGCATCGAGCAAACCAGCAATGCCAGCCAGACGAACCGGGCCATCTGTATCCTCTATGCCCTGACCGGTAATTATGATGCCCCGGGGGGAAATGTCATACTGCCCGGAATCCCGATGAATCCCATCCACGGTCACGAGTTCCTGACTGAAGAAGCCGACGAAAAACGGCTCGGATTAAAAGAGCGACCCCTGGGGCCGTCCGGCGGACAGACATCGTGGACCACCCAGGGTTATGAAGTCTACAAGGCTATCCTGACCGGTGAACCGTACCCGGTTAAGGCGCTTATCGGCTTCGGGGGCAACCTGATTACCTCCAATGTCCCCGGTCTGGTCGGTAAAGAGGCAATTTCGCGGCTGGACTTCCATGTCCAGGCGGAACTGTTTATGACCCCGACCGCCGAGCTGGCCGATATCGTCCTGCCGGCGGCCAGTTGCTGGGAAAGCCTGTTTATCGGGCGCAATATGGACTCCCTGGGGCAGACGGGCTTCATCCAGGCCCGCAGGCCGGTGGTACCTCCCCAAAACGAGTCCCGGCCGGATATGGATATAATATTTGAACTGGGCACGCGGCTGGGACTGGGGGACAGGTTCTGGGGTGGGGATGTTGAAGCTGCTTTTGACTACCAGCTGGCGCCGCTGAATATTACAGTTGACCAGCTAAGGGAGAATCCGGGCGGCATTCACCTTGACCTCAATATGGAGTACCGTAAATACAGCCGGAAAAACAAGGATGGTAATTTCTCTGGTCTGGCCACGCCTTCCGGCAGAGTGGAGATATACTCCTCAATTTTCAAGAAACACGGCTATGAACCGCTGCCCGTCTGGACCGAGCCGCCCCTCTTCAAGAAAACAGGCGTTGAGGAGGAGTACCCTCTTATTCTGACCACCAGCAAGGTGCTGGAATACTGTCACTCGCAGCAGCGGGCCATTCCCTCACTGAGAAAGAAGGTGCCTGATCCGTTCCTGGAGATTAACCCGGCCAAAGCGGCCGAACTGGGCATCGGGGAAGGCGAGTGGGTGGTGGTTGAAACGCCTTACGGAAGCATAACCGCCCGGGCTAAACTGACCGGGGGAATCGCCGCCGATGTGGTCTGCACCCAGAACGGCTGGTGGCAGTCATGCCCGGAATTAAACCTGCCCGGCTACGACCCCTATTCGGCCGAGGGGGCCAATGTAGTGCTTCTTTACAGCGCGGAAAACCTTGATCCCTTGAGCGGCTCTATCCTTATCAAAGGGCACCCCTGCAA
>JAZFUC010000097.1:0-2437 GCA_036446995.1 Dehalococcoidales bacterium
CTATGGACTGATTCCAGGACCATTTCCCCGTTTTCAAACCCGTATATACCCAGGTTGGTGATGACCGCCACCGGACCGTTACCGGCCGGCCGGCCTATTTCCTCTCTCCTCCCCGGCTTTCCGTCCAGGTAACCGGGGCAGGTAACGAAATCTACCCTCTCGGGGAATCTCTGCTTGCTCTGCCTCAAGATGACGGTGGTGGCCTTGCAGAAGCTCATCACATCGTTACCGCCGCCGCTGCCCGGCCAACGGTGCACCGGGTTGTGGTAATCACCGATTGCGGTATCGTTGCAGTTGCCGTACCTGTCCACTTGCCCGGCGCCCATAAATCCTATGTTGATGTGACCTGACTGTCCCAGGTAATTGACATTGGCCAGTCCGGTAAGCTGGTCTGATTGATAATGCACCTGGAGGGAGTCCGTGGCCCTGGGCAGGGCAAAAATATAACTCCTGATCGTGCCGTTCTCAATGACGATATTGCAGTCAGGAGCGTGGGAATTCTTGGCAAACAGGCTGGCCAGCATGGGTAAGCCCACGCCGACATAGACGACATCATCGTTTTTAATCTGGCGGGCGGCCGAGATAACCATCTGGTCCGTGGCGGTGTAACCCGCTTCTTTTTCTAGCTCTTCCTGGGTCTTTTCCTGTGTCATTTTATTCCCCCCCTAAAACCCGCTTATTATCGGTTCGCTCTTTACTGGATTCTTGATTTCCAGGTTCTTGAAATATTCTTCCCCTTTGACTTCAGCCCGTTTCTTGAGGTACTCGTCCCAGTTAGCGGTGCCGTAAACAAGGTCTTTTAAATATGCCTCGTACTTTTCTTCTCCCCTGAGGTCCATCATATATCCGAACATATCCCCGTTGTAGCAGCTGGCCATGTGCATCGGGTGGGCGCCCCACGGCTGCTCGACCACGGCGCTGACCCGGAAACCGGGTATCATAGTGCGGTTCGGGTCTCTCCGGATAACATCCGCGTCTACAATCTTTTCGGTGGTGATGATGATTTTTCTGCTGGCGTTGATACCTTCCTGGTCCACCCCCACCGTGCCCCATTTCTGAGCCGTGCCTTCGGCATCGCATCTTTGCACGTGGAGGATGCCGATATCGGGAGTAATCGCCTTCACGGCCCCAATCTGCCCTCCGTCAAAGGGGCGCTCCATAGAAGTGATGTTGTCGTTGTATTTGAGCATATCGGAGCCAATCATACATTTGAGCGGCATAAAAGGTATCCCCATCTGTCCGGCCAGCAGGGCCATGGCGATACCGAAGTGGGAATATTCCTTGATTTCCGGTCTTTTTCCAATCCTCCGGGACTTGGCCAGCCCGGTAGACCGGCTCTCGTCCTGGGGCATATATCCGGTTAGTACTTTGTCTACCAGCCCCTCGCCGATAAGCAGCTGCTGGGTGTTGACCAGGCAGGCGACTACCGTCAGGTGGTCGATTTTCTGCCGCACTATCTCGTGTATGGCCGCGGACGGTTCTCCATGCTGGGCTCCTGAAATAAAAAGCAAATCACCACTTTTGACAAACTTTGAAATCGCCTCCGTCATTGTCATCACTTTGCTCATACACCAATCCCTCCTCACACAGAATTGACCGCCGGCCGCGCATCCACCGGTTAATAACAGGGTTTCAGAAAGGGCCGGCTCTGCCGCCGGATATTCCTGAAACCCGAAACTTCGCTCGTTTAACGATAACAGGGAACAATTGCACAGTGGTAACAGTTTTCAGAGAATGCCCCCGGTGCCGTAAGTGGCTGTAAGATTATCATTACTGTAATGGTTTGTCAATAAAAATTGACCCCTGTAAACCGGCCAAAATGAGCCTGAAAATGGCCTTCCGGATGGTCCCGATTTAATCTGAAAACAGCTTGACAGCCCACTACCGGTAGTTTAGAATAGATGTAGTAACGATATATCGTTACCCTAACGAGGTGGGCATCATCACCGGGAAACAACAGGTAACTCACAGGCACCATTTATTTAGAGGTTCGGGGCGGGGCAGACCATTCCACCGGGGGGACTTCAAGTACATAATTCTGCGCCATATCAGCGAAAAACCCAGTTACGGATATGAGATAATTCGCGCTCTGGAAGAGCGTTTTCACAGCTTCTATGTTCCCAGTCCGGGAAGCGTCTACCCTACCCTTCAGATGATGGAGGAAATGGGATATGCCATCGCGGCTGAAACGGAAGGCAAAAAGGTCTATTCTATTACCAAAGAGGGCCTCGAGTTCCTTGAGGAACAGAAAGATTCCGATGAACGGATAAAAACCCGGATGGAACGGTGGTGGAATCCGGAAAATATCAATGAGATACAAGAGACGATGGACGAGTTTGAAAAACTTGCCGGATTGCTGAGAGAAAAAGCCCGGGATGCGGATACTAAAAAGCTGGCCCGTATGAAAAAGGCCATTTCCCGGGCTTATCAGGAAATT
>JAZFUC010000098.1:0-5144 GCA_036446995.1 Dehalococcoidales bacterium
GCAGTATGGTGGTCTTCGAGAAAGGACAACCCAGGCCGCCCCTTTACCGCCGCTTTAAGATAAAAACGGTATCCGGGGCGGATGACTACGCCATGCTCCAGGAGGTGCTGGGACGGCGCTTCAAACGGATGAAAGCTGAGAACGGGGAGACAGCCGGTACCTGGGCGGTCCTGCCCGACCTCGTACTCATCGATGGCGGGAAAGGGCAGCTGAGTTCGGCGGTGGCGGCGATGGAGGAAAACGGGGCCGGGTCCATACCGGTGGCCAGTCTGGCCAAGGAGCACGAGGAAATATTCCTTCCCCGGCAGAGAGAACCCATCCGCCTGCCGGGCAGCTCGCCCGGCCTTCAGATGCTGCAGCGGCTGAGGGACGAGGCCCACCGCTTCGCCATCGGCTATCACCGTATCGTCCGCCGCAAGAACACCTTCGCCTCCCTGATGGACACTATCCCCGGTATCGGCCCCCGGCGCAAGAAAGCCCTGCTCCAGCAGTTCGGCTCGGTGGCTGCTATCAGGAATGCCTCCGCGGATGAACTGGCCGCCACCGGAGGAATGACCGAAGGCCTGGCCAAGAAAATCAAGGAGTACCTCTAATATCAACTGATATGTCAGTCACGCTCGTCGAAAAATATAATCCTGAATGGCCGGACTGGTTCAAGGTAATTAAAACGTCTTTAGGCAAAAAAGTTGTTGAAACGTGTCTCAGGATCGAGCATGTCGGAAGCACTTCTGTTTCTGGAATGACGGCCAAGCCGATTATAGACCTGATTCTTGTCATCGAGCCCCAAAGGTTCGAGGAGATTAAGGGAATCCTGGCAGAACGGGGCTATCATCATAACGGAGACCAGGGAATCAAGGACAGGGAAGTCTTCAAGCTGGAAGATGCCGGAGTGAAAAATTCATTGCCCACTCATCACCTCTATGTCTGCCCAAAAAATAGTAATGAGCTGATGAAAGAAACTGCATTTCGTGATTTTCTCAGACAGCGCCAGGAGTATTCTGAGCGCTTGAGTGCCTTAAAATGGTCATTAGCTGAGAAATTTGATAACGACCGTGAACCGTACATGGAAGGCAAAGCCGCCCTTTGTCAGGAAATAACCGAGAAGGCTTTGGAGCACTCAAAAGGGATAAACATAGCCTACAAATCACGGGGTGCATAAGAGGGGCTTCGCCCTCTTATTAATAATTCCCCCCTTTATAACCTCTTCTGTATTTAGTAAAATAACCATTAGTGACTCTTGTTTATCGGAGGGGAAATGCCGGCAAACCTGACGCCCCAATACTTCTCGGCTGAGAAAGTCTTCAAGCAGGCCAAGACCACCCCGGATAAGATAGCCGCCCTTGAAGAAATGCTGGCCGTTATGCCCAAACATAAGGGCACCGACCACCTTAAGGCCGACCTCAGAAAAAGAATCGCCAGGCTGAACCAGGCCGATAAAAAGTCGGCCACCCAGCGGGCGTCACTTGTTGTCCAGAAAGAGGGGGTCGCCCAGATGCTGGTAGTCGGCCCGCCTAATGCCGGCAAGTCCCAGCTGGTTACCATGCTGACCAACGCCTCTTCACCGGTGGCTGACTACCCCTTCACCACCGGAGCCGCCATCCCCGGAATGATGGAATATGAAAATATCCAGGTGCAACTGGTGGACACACCGCCCCTGGCGGCCGGTTCCAGCCAGCCCCTGCTGCCCCCCAACCTGATACGGGCGGACGCCCTTCTTATAATAATCGACCTGGCCGAAGACCCTCTGACCCAGATGGACAGCGTCACCGCCGAACTGGCCAGGATGAAGATAGACATCGGCATCCTGCCTGTTGACGAGGAACAGACCAGCTCTCTCAACTGGAAAAAGACGCTGATCATCGGCAACAAGATAGACCTGGCGGAAGCAGGGCAGAATTACGAAGTGATGAGAGACCTGTATCAAGACCGGTTACCCGTGACAGCCGTCTCCGCCAGGAAGGGAACGGGACTGGAAGACCTGAAACTGAAGATATTTCAGATGCTGGATATTATACGGGTATACACCAAGACTCCGGGACAGAAACCGGACCTGAATGACCCGATAGTGCTGCCCCGGGGGGCCACCCTCGAAGACGCCGCAACCGATGTCCACAAGGATTTCCAGGCCAAGCTGAAGTTTGCCCGGGTATGGGGTTCCGGCAAACATGATGGGGTGATGGTGAAGAGAGAGCACATTCTCCAGGACGGTGATATAATAGAATTACACATGTAGCCTTGCGTCCGGCCGCTGAAATGGTCGTAAACCCGACAGGCCGGGGCCGGATGAAACGAATATAACGACGGGTGATATAAAAGGATATCACCCGGGTGGAGGATAGCGTGCCCGTAAGACCCGGATGGCATGATGATTACTGGAAAAACCTGGATAAAGAAACCGCCAGAAAAATAAGGACCACCTGCCCCCGCTGCGGCAGTGCTAACACAGACTACAACAAGCAGTACGGCACCTGGCGTTGCGGTAAATGCGAACACATCTTCACGGTAAGTGGATATGGAGAAACCAAACCCTGGTGGAAACGCCTGTTGGGAAGATAACTGACAGGTTCTTTTTTAAAAACCACTCCTCACTGCCCCCCAAAAAGACCGGGAAATAACCCTGAACCGGAGGAGAGTAAATGGTATCAGGAGACCATCCAACCAACCACGAAATTGCCCCGGACCCTGATGCTTCCAGGGGCAAAGTAAGAAATCAATACAACCGGTTTGCCAGATTTTATGATTTGGTTGAAGGGCCCCAGATGTTCCTCCTTGGGGTTTCAAGGTTAAGGCGCCAGTTCCTCAAACGAGCCCGGGGCAGGGTATTGGAGATCGCCATCGGTACCGGCGCTTCCCTGGGGGGTTACAGAAAAGATGCTAAACTCACCGGCATCGATTTCAGTGAGGAAATGCTGAAACGGGCCCGGAAGCGGGCGAAAAGACTCGGCCGGGAGATAGACCTGCTTGAGATGGACGCTGAATCCCTTAAATTACCTGACAATAGTTTCGATACGGTCGTTTCTTCACTCAGCCTTTGCACAATCCCAAACCCGATTATTGCTCTACAGGAAATGGCGCGGGTTTGCCGTGAGGATGGACGGATATTGCTGTTTGAACACGGAATCAGTAATCGTGGGTGGCTTGCCGGCTGGTTGGACCGGCATTCAGAGTCACACGCTCAGGGGTTTGGCTGCCACTGGAACCGGGACCATCTCAGTCTGGTCAGGGAAGCCGGTTTAACCGTCCATTCCAGTGAGCGCCGATTACTGGGCGTTATTTATGCGATAGAAGCGGGAGCGCAGTAATCAAGGCCGAAATTTAAAGATATCCGGTCTAAAGCTGGATAATGTCTATCTTCGGTTCGCCGGAATTCAGCTCCAGAATGCCGATGGTGCCCATCCCCCGCTTGTAATTCAGCAGCGTAGGACTGCCGGAGCAGATATAAAGGACCCCGTCCGTTTTCTCCACCACGGTGCGGTGCTCGTGGCCGAAGATAAAAATGTCGGGACTGCCTTCCTCTTCTTCCTCCGGCTGGGGGAGGGTCTGTTCCAGCCAGCTCCGTTCGGTCAGGTAGGCCTGCCTGATATGGGTCAGCCACACCCTGTACCCTTCAAGCTCCAGGGAATGCCTCACCTTGACCCGCTGGCCGGCCTTGGCGTAGTCGTCATCCCCTTTGGCGGCCAGCACGGGGGCTATTTTCTCCAGTTCGTCCAGCACTTTAGGGTCGTAGATATCACCGCCGTGCAGAATCAGGTCCACCCCCCGGAAGTGCTCCAGCACCTCTCCGGGCAGGTCCATCCCTACCTCCGGTATATGAGTATCTGAAATAAGTCCGATGCGCATAATTTTACCTGATTATAGTCAGCCTGAGGCTCAGGTGCCAAAATTCCGAGGCTAGAGAAGGAAGCGGTTTACCGCCTCAGCCACCCCGTGATGGTCCACATCAAGGGTAATATGATCGGCCACCGCCTTCAGTTCGTCGGCGGCGTTATCCACGGCCACGGCCAGTCCGGCCGCGGACAGCAGGGAGATATCATTAGCTCCGTCTCCGATAGCCATGACCTCTTCCAGGTTTATCCCCAGGAAGGCGACCAGGGCCTGGAGAGCCGTCCCCTTGGAGACATCCGGGGCAATCACGTTGATAAAATCAATATCAGGGTAGGCCGGCGTCCTCGTCCAGGAGAAATTCAGACTGCCCTGAAAATTTTCGCAAACCTCCAGCGCTTTGGCCTTGTCCTCAGGGGAAGCCACCACCAGTGTGCCCTTGATAATCCTTTCTTCCCGCCAGAGCTTCTTAAAATCCACTACCACCGGGATGAGATCGAAGAAATCACGGCGTATGTCCGTGGCCCAGGTCTCCCTCTCCACAAAATAACGGGTGGACGAATAAAGGTCCATATCCAGACCTATCCGGTGGGCGAAATCCACTAACTGCCCTAATGTTTCCCGGCCGATGGGGTCAGCGTAAACCTCTTCTCCCTTGTCCGGATTGCAGACAAGAGCGCCGTCAAAGAACATATGGTAGCCGTCCAGAGAGAGGCGGTCCAGGATTCTCCGGGAGGCCTCCACCACTCTGCCCGTAGACAGGGAAACCCGGATGCCGGATTCAGTTACCCTGTCCAGGGCCTCCTTGTCTTCGTCGGAGATAGCCCGGTTCCTGTCCAGAAGGGTGCCGTCTATATCCACCACTAATAGTTTGTATTTGCTTTCAGCCATTGTTGTCTTTTAGAGTGACCCCATCCCCTGTATCCCCCTGCCAAACAGGATTTAGAATTTTACCAGGTGGCCTCAACTCTTATCCAGCAAAAATGCTATACTTCATCCATTATGACCGGCGTATTATCCAGTGACGATATCAAAAACCTTCTTAATCTGGAGCCGTCCCTGGTGGAGGGCTATCTCAACCTTGACGAGCAGCTTCAGCCCAACGGTTTTGACATCACCCTCGGCAGTATCTCCATGCTTCAGAGTCAGGGTCGGATTGCCGTCAGCAACAGCCAGCGGCTGGTCTCAGACCTGAGCCCGCTGGTCTTCGACGGGTTGGGCTACATTGACCTGTCGCCCGGAGCTTATACGGTCACCTATAACGAGATTGTCCACCTGCCAACCAATGTTATGGCATTGGCCAGACCCAGGTCAAGCCTGCT
>JAZFUC010000099.1:0-8906 GCA_036446995.1 Dehalococcoidales bacterium
TCCGGAGGCCAGGTTGATTATTTTACCGTATTTATTTTCCACCATTTGAGGCAGAACCGCCCTGGTGCAATTCAATGTCCCATATATATTAACGTCTATTGTCCTGTTCCAGGATTCTGGTTTGGAATTGGCGAAGAATCCGCCCCCGCCGGCTATCCCGGCATTGTTTATCAGAATATCTATCCGGCCAAACTCGGCCAGGGCCTGGGCCACCATGTCATCTACTTCGCTGCCGGAGGATACATCCACTTTAACGGCTATTGCTCTACGCCCCAGTTTTTTTATTTCAGCAACCGTTTTTTTTGCTCCTTCAAGGTACATATCGGCCACGACAATATTGCAGCCTTCCCGGGCAAGAGTAACAGCAGTTGCCCTGCCGAATCCAATCTGGCTGCCGGCTCCGGTCACAAGTGCTACTTTATCCGTTAAACCCAGCTCCATTTTTCGCCTCCTTCTGCCAATTATCCAGTTGATGATGAAACCAAAACACTTATAATATTGCAAACATATAATTTTTATCGATTCACGATTTAGGCATTATATCATTTTTTTTGTCTCATTTTGCAGGTCTCTAGAATTTATTTGGTAAAAATCCCTTGTTTATTGAGGTCGCCCCACCTGGTTTGGTACTGTTCAGTTTTTGGTTGGTGAGGCGGTTAACCGCCTGAAGCAATGAATTCTTGGGGTTAACCGGATATTAAAATAAACTCCTTTATCAAGAAGATAATCAAACAAAAAGCAAACAGAACCCTTGGTTTAGCTCATTTGATTTGATATCCAGTTGTAGTACAATAATGGACATTATTATGCCCGCATAAGTCACGACAAGGAGGTAATTTATGACGGAAGCAAAAAAACCTGAAGGCAAAAGCTGGGGTAAAGGCAATTATCCCCATCCAAGAGGTGTCGCTTTTATCGAATGCGATGAGATGAAATGTACCGGCTGCGGTATCTGTCAGATGGCTTGCTCGATACGCCACTTCGGAGTAATAAACAAGGACCTGTCCAGAATACAGGTACGGAAATACCTCCTGCCGCTGTCCAAAGGCATCCAGATGACCTGCAGCCAGTGTCAGGAAGAGGAAAGGCAGTGCCAGCCGGCTTGTCCGGTCGACCCACCGGCCATCTATTTTGATAATGACACCCTTCACATGGTGATCGATAACGAAAGATGCCTGGGAGAGACCTGCATGAAATGCCGGGAGGCCTGTTCCTCCAAAGCTATCAGAAATCACCCCACCCTCTCCCCCATACCCTTTGTCTGCGACCTGTGCGATACCGAGAACAACGGAAACTTGAATCCCCAGTGCGTAGAGGTCTGCCCGACAGAAGCCCTTTATTTCAAGACCCTCGAGGCCTGGGGCTATCCCCTGAGGGATTTTACCAGAAAACACCTTGATGAGAAGGCCGATCTTATTTCAAAGAGACTATACCCCCTGCCCAAAGACGTTGTCTGGCAGCCGGTAAGGAGGTCATAAAATGGCCGAGATAAGTTTCAAATTACTGGAAGTTGATTTAACACAGAGGACGAGCCGGGTCCTGGACGTTACCGAAGATGCGAAAAAATATCTGGGCGCCCGCGGGTTAGCCAATAAGCTGATATGGGACCAGGTACCCCAGGGAACCGACCCGCTCAGCGAGGGCAATATTCTTCACGTGGGAGTGGGGCCGTTAACCGGTCTTGTCGGCTCCAAGACAATATTGAGTTTCATGTCGCCTTTGACCGGCTGGGTCGGACGGAGCGCCGTTTCCGGCGATATCGGAGACCAGATTGTCAGAGCCAGCTATAACACCGGTATTTTAATCAAGGGTAAAGCTGATAAACCCGTTTACCTGTATGTATATGATGACCGGGTGGAAATTCGTGACGCTTCTCACCTGTGGGGTGAGTGGAAGCAAAAAACCGAGGTTGTTCTGAGTGATGAGCTGAATCAGGAAACCGGTGAGATATTCAGTATTCTCAGCATCGGGCCGGCCGGAGAAAACCTGGTGAGATACGCCAACATCACCACCGAATTTATCCACAGCGCCTCCAAATGGGGCTGCGGGGCGGTAATGGGGTCCAAGAATCTCAAGGCGATTGCTGTCCGGGGCACGTTGGGAGCTGAGTACGCCAACCATGCCAAGGTCTGGAACCTGTTTAAAGAATACGCGACCAGTCCGGTGACCATGTCTTTCAAGCTGCACGACAGTCGCTGGGGACGGACCACGTCAATAGCCGCCTTATCCCGTTATGCTGCCGAAGGAATTAAGAACAGCCACCTCGGCTATCATGAAATCGCCGAGCAAAGCGATCTCCACGCCCATGAAATTAAATATCATATATGGACAGTGGGTTGCCCGGGATGCGCCAATGCCTGTAAAGTCCCCTTCTTTAAAAACAGTCCCAACGGGGTTTTTGCCGGGGAGTTCAGGCACGACAATACGGGAGGTCTAAACCAGAATATCATGATGGGCTTCGAAGAGATGACGGAAATATCGGCCCTGATTGACGAACTGGGGATGGACGGTGAGGAACTGGGGGGACTGGTGGCCTGGGCTATGGACCTCTACGAGCATAAAATTATCACCAAAGACGACCTCGGAGGTATAGACCTGCAGTGGGGTGACGTTCAGGCAACCTGCGACCTGCTGAAAAAGATAGCTTATAAAGAGGACCGGGCGCCGGCGGCCCTGGCCGAGGGGTTCCGCCATGCCTATTCTATTTTTGGCAAGGAATCAGAATTCCTTGCCTGGGAAGTCCACGGCTGCGCCAGCCCGACCTACGATGTAAGGAACAAGGACCGGGGGAACGGCCTCGCTTTCGCCACCAGCCATAATGGGGCCAGAATGGGCTCGGGCATCGGCTCGGGTATCACCGAGGCAGCCCCCTTTTGCATTTTTGCCTCTATGCCATTGAACAGAATAATAGGGTCCAATGAAGAAATCGCCCGGGTTTATTTGAACGCGGCCTGTGGCTGGGATCTCACTATCGACGATATAACGGATATCTCCCTGAGAAACTACTATTTTAATCGATGCCTAAGTCTCAGGGAAGGGTATAATCCGGCCAAGGATGATTATCTTCCCCCGCGGGCCTTTGACGAACCCATTACGGATAAATACGGCACTACCTGGGTATGGGACAGGAACGAGTTTGAGGAAGAGAAGAAGAAATACTATGTCAATTCTCTGAAATTAACTGAAACAGGCTTGCCTCCCAGGGGTGAACTTGAAAGACTGGGGCTCGGTTTTGTTATCCCTGTTATCGAGCCGATGGGCGGCATAGGGTAATTTTATCCGGTGGGGGTTTCTGTGCCCGGCGATAATTATTAGTGGGTTCTGTTTGCATTTGGTCGATTATATTGTCATAGCTGTGGCTTATTCTTGATTATGGCGAACCTCACCCCCATTATCCCCCTCTCCTTTCCAAGGAGAGGGGGAAGAGATCTTAGAGAGGGGGCTTCCGCCCCCCTCTCTCTAACTTACACTCCCTCCCGATTTCGTCGGGAGGGACAAAGGGGGATGGGGTGAATGTCATTGATATGACGTGCAGCAGTTGTAGCGAAAAGAAGCATCAATCAAAACCGAACAGTACCTGTCAGTGAGATAATTGACTGGTATCATCCCGTGATGCTATATTCAAAATCATGAAACAAACTACATCAAAAGAAAAAATGGCCCGGGAAAAAGAAGACTATAAGATTTTCGACCGTAATGGTGATAATGACTATTGGGCATACACAGTTTGCGGCGGGTGTTACGGCGTCTGTGGCGCCAGGGTACGGGTAGTTGACGGCACGCCGGTAGCTATTGAAAGCGTCCCGGAAAGTGACCTTGGAGGACAGGGGGGAATGTGTGGCAAGGGTGTCGCCACTATCCTGGACTACCATGACCCTAACCGCATAAATTACCCGGTAAAGAGGACAAATCCCAAAAAGGGAATCGGGGAAGATCCTGGGTGGGAAAGAATCACCTGGGACGAGGCAATGGACACCATTGCCGAAAAACTCATCAAGATAAAGGAGACAGACCCCAAACAATTAATCTGGGGTTTTACTCCCAGCCCCGGCACGACTTTTAAAGCCACCTTGCTGGCCGGAGGGTTTTTTGTTTCTTTCGGGACCCTTAACCGGGCCGCCGGCGGCACAGGAACGGCTTGCGGAGCGGTTGCCCATCACATCGGCGCCCTGGTTCATGCCGCCTGGGATATCCTGCCGGACTACCGGTATACGAATTTTGTCCTCAGATGCGGGGGGAATGAGGGGGTGGCCGGAGGACGCATGCTCAGTACGGCGATTCGCCTCGGGGCCAGCGCCAGGGAAAGGGGAATGAAGACCGTTTTAATGGACCCGGTTGGTTATGTCTCCGGGGGGAGCGCGGTGGAGTGGATACCCATTTTACCCGGCACCGACCTGGCAGTATTCCTGGCGATGGCCAACCTGATTGTGAATGAAATAGGCGTCTATGATGTCGAGTATATAAGGGCCAAAACAAACGGGCCTTACCTGGCCGGTCCGGACCGGAAATTCGTTAGAGATGAAAAAACCGGCCACCCGCTCCTCTGGGATGAGAAGGATGGAAAAGCCAAGGCTTATGATGACCCCACCCTGACTCAACCTGCCCTGGAGGGTGAATACACGGTTAACGGGATAACCTGCCGCCCCTGTTTTGACTTGCTGAAAGAGCACCTGAAACAATTCAAACCGGACTGGGCGTCCGAAATCAGCACTGTACCCGAAGAAAGAATAAAAACGCTGGCCCAGGAGCTGGTTACGGAAGCCAGGATAGGCGATACCATAGTTATAGAAGGTAAAGAAGTGCCCTACCGACCGGCCTGTGTTGTCGGTTACAAAGGAGTTAACACCCATACCAACGGCTTTCACCAGTACGGAGCGATGACCCTGCTGAATACCTTGCTCGGTAACCAGGATGTCTGCGGCGGGGTGGTAGGCTCGGGAACGGTGAGGGGTTTCGGCCATCCTGATACGGGGCGTCCCAGCTTTCAACCGTATGCCAGTTATGATGGAATGTTAACGCCGGGCGTCTGGTTCTCAAGAGCGCCCTGGCCGCCACCGGAAGTAGGGGGTCCCCCTCTTATCAATTTCACCGATATTTTCCCCCACGCCGGCCGGAACCCCTATCCCTACTGTGACGATTGGGATGAAATATGGACCAATCGGGGGAGACCTTACGAACCTCAGGCGCTGGGACTTTATGGAGCCAACACGGTAATGAGTGTCGGCCACCCTCAAGCGGCCGAAAAGTTTTTAAAATCGGTGCCCTTCACCTTCTCGATAAATACGGTCCATAATGAAACCACGGAAGGCTTTGCCGATATTGTATTACCCGAATGTCATTTTCTGGAGAACCTGGACCCCAGTTCGTCACAGGGTTTCTTCTTTAACTATCCCATCGGCATGGACAAGTGGTGTTTTCATGTCGGTATGCCGGTAACGGCCCCAAAATTTGAGAGAAGATGCACCCTGGATATTCTGTTCGATCTTGCTGATAGAGTAGGTACCAGGGATGATTACAATTCCTTTCTGGAAAACTGGTTTTCTACCAGGAATATGAAATGGGAACAGAGTGATACCAAACCGGCTACCTATGAAATCTTAAAACCGGAAGAGAGAATCAGGAGCCTCGAGTTCACTGACCGCGTGCTGCAATTCTATTTCGGGAAAGAGCGCGGTATGGACTGGTTCAGGGAAAACGGCCTGATAACCTGGGATAAACGGCCTGATGAATGTTACTGGAGATACGAAGTTGACGCCCGGATACCGCTTTACTATGAGATTCACGAACATGGCCGGGAAGCAGTGAAGGAAAAAGCGGAAGCAATAGGCATTCACATGGACTGGGACCAGTACACCGCTCTTCTCAGCTATTTCCCGGCTTCACTCTATACCGATGTCGGTCCCGATTCTGAATTCGACCTGGTGGGAATCTCCGTCCGGGACGTATTGCATACTCAAAGGTTTTCAGCTGAAAACCCCTGGGTGGACGAACTGAGCAAAGACAACCCCTATACTTATAAAATAGTAATGCACGAAGATACCGCCAAGAAAAAGGGGTTAGCGGACGGGGACGCCATCTACCTCGAAAGCTTGCGTGGTAAGGTAAGCGGACGACTCAAGACGTCCCGCTTTATCCACACCCAGGCCGTGTCGGTTGTTGGACTGGGAGGCTGGGCAAAAGGTCGCCCCATAGCCAAGGGCAAAGGCACCAATTTTAACGAATTACTGCCTGTCGACCACAAGCATATCGACCCTATTTGCGGCGCTTATGAAATTTGCGTCAAGCTCAAAGCCTACAAGGTCGAGGGAACCGGATGAGATACGGCATGGTCATAAACCTGAACAAATGTGTCGGCTGTTACGCCTGTGTGATGAAATGCAAACAGGAGCATTTCCTGCCACCGGGTATGACATGGGCCAAACTTCTGTTTACCGAGACCGGTACTTATCCTAAAGTTAACAAGCATGTTTACCCCGTTTTATGCAACCACTGTGAGGAACCGTCTTGTGTTGAAGCTTGCCCCACCAACGCCACCAAAAAACGTGAGGACGGAATAGTGGTAATCGACCAGGAAAAATGCACCGGGTGCAAACATTGCATTACCGCCTGCCCCTATGATATTCGTACTTACCACTCCAGCCGGAAGGAATACTTCCCCGGACAGGGCCAAACCGATTACGAGAAACTGGCGGATAAGCTCTTTCCCCTGAAAGACGACGTTGTATTGAAGTGCGATTTTTGTGTCGATAAGATCGACGCCGGTATAGACAAAGGACTCACCCCGGGGATAGACCGGGACGCGACCCCGGCCTGTGTAAATATTTGTCCGGCCAAAGCCAGGTATTTTGGTGACCTGGACGACCCTGAAAGTGAAGTATCAAAGTTAATAGAAAAAGAAGACGCCCTCCAGCTTCACCCGGGCTTTGGCACCGGCCCCTCCGTGTACTACATCATGTCCCCGAATATGCCGAGAGAGCGATTCCTCTCCCGTTCCTTTTATCCTTTGTCCGCCAATTACGCGCTTTCGCTGTTTCTTACCACGGCCAAGCGGGTGCACCAGGATACGCTTGAGGAAGAACAGGAAGAGACTGCCCCGTCACAAGAATAATTGCAAACCGAACAGGGGGAAGACCGTCATCTTTTCAACTGACCGGTTAATCAGGCGTTCTGTCTGGCGTAACTGTTCCAGCCGCTAACCACTGTAGCTTCAAAGTTGGCGGGTTCACCATTGGCCAGCTTTTGGGCCGCCTGGTAGGTTGTCCAGCGGCATCCATCAACGTCCTTCAGCAATTGGCCGAGATATTCCTCAGTGAACTGGTTGACCGCTTCGGAACCCTCGAACTGAATTTTAGCCTCGTTGTCTTCCCTGGAGATTTCCAGCAAGCGTTCGCCCGCTCCCAGCATCTGGGCAGACAGCATAACGGCCCCGATTTGCATTGACCGCGCCAGTGGCTCCCAGCCGCCTCCAATCTGACCGATGATATTCTTTTTCGGGACCCGGACACGGTCAAAAATAACCTCGCACTGGTTGTCGGTGGCGATGGTGGTGAGGTGCATTATGCGGATGCCGGGGTTATCGGACGGAACATAGAATAGTGTTATTCCTTCCTCGTTGTTGCCGGTATTCCTGGTCCGGGCGGGAATCAGGAAAGCGCTGGCATTACTGCCATCATGGACAAATAATTCCACACCCTCCAGGATATAGTCGTCACCGCTGCCGGTTGCCTTTATAGTTACATCATCCGGATTCCAGGCCATTCCTGTCCAACCCGATTCGGGTTCGTTCAGCCCCAGCGAAATAATTTCATCTCCGGAAATTATCTTTGGCAGAAGCTCTTCTTTCTGGGTGTCATTACCGGCTTCCAGCAGCGTCATTCCTCCCAGCACTATGGTGGATGTAAAAGGGCCGGGGAGCAGCACCCTGCCGAACTCCTCATAGAGTATGGCCAGGTCAACAACGGACATTCCGAAACCGCCGTATTTTTCAGGGAAGGTCAGTCCCAGCCAGCCCAGGTCTGCTATCTTCTTCCAGAGCTCCGGAGAATATTGGAAATCGCCAATCTCCATTTCGTTAACGACACTCGCCGGGCACTCCTTCTCCAGAAAATCACGGGCTGACGATCTGAGCATCTTCTGTTCTTCTGTAAATTCAAAATCCATAACAAATCCAGTGAAATTTAATCCCTAATTCTACAATGCGGCCCTGGATAACGCAAGACCTCACCGGACGTGATAGACCGCTAGTTTAAGCTATTTATCCAATGCGAAATACCTGAACACATCGGGTCGGATAAAAGGCCTGAATTTACGGCTGATGCGATAAGAAGCCGACTAATCTAAATAATTTCGCCGGCCAGAACCAGCTACTTTACATGTTGATTTTTTATGATATTATGGATTATTATCGTTAATCATAACTGTAATACAGGCGTAAACAAGCAAATCAGTATCATCGGTAATCCGCCGCCGCTTTCACAAGAATGCTAATTTAACAGAGAGGTGATGAAACCAGTGGGCAACATTACTCAAGAACTGGCTGATTTTGCCGGACAACTAAAATATGAAGATTTACCAGCTTCAATTATCCAGGAAACAAAACAGGTCCTCATGGAGCATATTGGCACTGCCCTGGGCGCGTTATCAACCGACAAAGGAAAAATGATGGTATCCCTGGGCAAGAAGCAGGGAGGAACGCCGGAGTCATCAATAATCGGTCTCGGTGACAAGGTCTCCGCATCCAATGCCGCGCTGGTCAACGGTGAATTAATGATAGCCCTGGACTATTCTGATATCATTGCCGGCGGACATGACGGGACGTATGTTCTCCCAACAGTGCTGGCGCTGGCTGAAAGCGCGGGAGCCTCAGGAAAGGACTTAATCCTGGCCAGCGTAATCGGCCTTGAAAT
>JAZFUC010000100.1:0-2437 GCA_036446995.1 Dehalococcoidales bacterium
ACCTCCGCCCACTGGTCAGGAGTGGTGCCGGAGACAAAGCGGGGCACGGTCAGCCACCAGCCGGTGCAGGCGATGATGTTTACGCCGCTCTTACGGGAAGCCTCGGCCATTATATTCACATCCCGTCCCAGGTCCACGGTAGTGGCATCCACCACGGTATCAATCCCCCCCGCCTTAGCCTCCTTGAGTCCGCCAATTATATATTTCATATAGTCCTTTTCCATCAGGCCCGGATAATTCTGGGTGATTCCGGCGGCCGCCCCGAATATATGTTCGTGCATCAGCGTAAAGCCCATATCAGCGGTGTCCAGCGGCCCCAGGACCGAATTTATCACTGTCATTTCTCTTCCTTTCCTCCTGTCTGATGATAGAAACAGCTGCTCAAATCACCTGTGTGACAGGTGATATTCTACTCCAACGACCTTCGCCGGGCAACAGATTTGCTTTCTGTTCTATCAGAATTAAGCAGGTAATATTCTTCTTCATCTGTTTTACCCCATCCCCCTTCTCCTGAAAAGGGGCTTTGCCCCAAGTGTCATTCTTCGTCGTCCCGGTTTGTCGGGGCTCCAGGGTGACAAAGGCGCAGCCCTTTTAAAAAATAACCTCTCTTTAATAAATATGTAATCAACAATTCAAACAGAACCGGACTAATGACCTGTCACCTGAAAACTGGTACTATTACAGGGAATATGTCTGGGACGTTAATAAATTACCAGGAGAGTGGATATGAATCTTGAGAGCGTTAAGAGGGTTGGGGTTATCGGCGCCGGGACGATGGGGCACGGCATCGCCATTAATTTTGCCCTCAGTGGATATCCTACCATCATATGTGATGTAAGTGAGAAAGTTCTTAAGCGGTCAAGGGAAAATATCCGGTCGGCCTTGCGGCTGTTTGAGGAAGAAGAACTGATAACCGGTGAAGAGACCAGGCGAGTTGTAAATAATATTACAACCACAACCGACTTGAAAAAAGTGGCCGGGGAGAGCGATTTCATTACCGAGACTATCGTGGAAAGGGCCGAAGATAAGCGGGAACTGTTCAAAAGGCTCGATGAGGAATGCCCTCCCGATACCATACTGGCCAGCAACACATCGTGGATGGTGCTCTCTGATTTCGCTTCCGGTCTTAAAAGACAGGACCGGATTGTGATAACCCATTATTTTGCCCCGCCCCACATCGTACCCGGTGTCGAGGTGGCCGGAGGCTCCGGCACCTCGGCTGAAACATATAATCTGACCTGTGATTTGATGAAAGCGATTGGGAAGGTGCCGATAAAGGTGCTTAAAGAAAGCGCCGGGGGTCTTATTAACCGCCTTCAGGACGCCATGCGCCGGGAGGCGAATGTCCTCTGGGCCGAGGGAGTGGCCTCCGCCGAGGATATAGAACTGGGTATTATTTCCACCTGCGGTTTCAGAATGCCCCACGAGGGTTCGATGAAGCACTTTGACCTGGCCGGAATGTGGAAATGGCCCAAAGATGTCCTGGATGCCTACGCTTACCGGGAAGCCGACGGAGAATCGGGGCTCAGTCCGGAAAATGTCGACCGGATAAGACACCGCTATGCCGAGGGACGGCCCTGGTTTGTAGACCCGAAAAAATTCGATGAAGCGGTGGAGAAGCGGGACCGGGATTTCATCAGGCGTCTCAAGGCGTTGTACAAATAGAGCCAGCTATCGAAGGAACAAGTATATGAAACTGATTACCGGCGGTACCGGCTATATCGGGGCGGAGCTGGCCAGGATACTGGTGGAGCGCGGCGAGAAGGTGGTCCTTTTTGATATCGTGATAAACAGCCACCGTATCGCCGATATCGAGAAGGAACTGGAGATAGTGAGGGGGGACCTGGGCAACCAAGCCGAGGTTTTCAACGTGGTGCGGGACTATAAAGTCGATGAGATTTATCACCTCGGCTCCATGCTGACCTATATGTCCGAGCTTAATCCCTGGGCGTCATTCCAGACTAACGTGGTGGGCACCTACAACGTCCTGGAAGCGGCCCGTCTTTTCAATATTCAGAAGATGATGTTTACCAGCACATTCGGCACTTACGGCCTGCTGCTGGACGAGGTTCTCACGGATACCAGCCTCCAGCGGCCGGTTACCATCTACGGCTGCGGCAAGCTTTACGGAGAGGGGCTGGGCAGGTTCTACAATAAGAAATTCGGGCTGGATTTCCGCTCAATCCGTTTTGCCCATATGATAGGGCCCAATGTGAGGACCCCGGGCCACTGGGCGCCCCCGATGATTGAAGACGCCATCACCGGCGTTAATAATGTATGCCATTATGCCGTTCCGGAGACGAAGGTATCAATGATATACGTCCGGGATGCCGCCCGGGCGGCTGATATGGTATTGCGGGCGCCCCGGGAGAATATCAGGATGATGAATTATAACGTAGCCGGTATCCCGGAGCTTACCCGGGCGGGAGAACTGGAG
>JAZFUC010000101.1:0-5316 GCA_036446995.1 Dehalococcoidales bacterium
GGCGTAGCCGGGGGAGCCGGTGGGCCCAGTGTCCTTGCTGCCGACCAGTGTGAAGAAGCAGGACTGGATATCGTTCCTCTGCCAGCGGAGATACGAGAGGAACTAAAGAGCAAAGATATCTCAATATGGGACTGGATTGGAAACCCGGCTGATATGTCAATCAACGTAGGTGGTAGTTTTAATGCCGGCGCCATGCTTCAGATGATGGCTGAAAATGATAATTTTGACCTTCTTATCGCTCTTATTGGTGAACCCCATATACACGGTAACCGACCAAGATTCACCGCTGAAGAGTTTCTCCAACGCTATAACTTGCAAGTGAGTAAATTGAAGCCCTTACTGGTTGCGATGCCGGATAAGAGCATGAGCATCGAAGCATATAACGACCCGAATTTTGAGCTGCTTTGTAAAGTCAGAACGGAAATGATAGATGCCAATATCCCCTTTTATCCGAGCATTGGGAGAGCAGCCAGGTCAGTTAGAAAGTTAATAGATTATTACCAAAGAATAAGTTAGTAAAAATATATTGACGAACCCAAGAGGCTTAATGGGTTGGCTATTCCCTTATCAGACGTACCGGTACTCCAATGCCACTTAAGGCATTTATGGTTATTCTTAAGGGACTTTTACAAATCACCCATCTAACTCCAAAGTAATTCGACCGATTGAATTTTCTCAGCGGCTGGTCCAGGTGGGGCAGGCGTTTCTTAGCACGAATCCGGCGGCTCTTTTTTTCCAGGACAAGCTGGTTTCCGGTTTGATTTCTATTAGCCATGGTTTAAGTTCCCCGCTATAAAGCATCGGATGTTAATATTTAAATCATCCCACCTTGATTATAGAAAAGACCAGATACAGATGTAACGCCAAATCGTGCCAATAATCTTATCCGATTGAACACAAATGATGGGTAGTGTGGATAAGACGTAAAAAGAAGTGATACGCGTTGTTGAGCTTCAAGGACAGGTGGAATCGAATTACTGATGCTATGGTGGGCGATACTGGGCTCGAACCAGTGACCTCTGCGATGTCAACGCAGTGCTCTAACCAACTGAGCTAACCGCCCCCGAACCGGATTTGGGTTTTACCTGATACCGGTAGTACGGTCAATACACAACCCGCGACCACCTTCCCATTCCAAACAACCCCCTCCAGGTCGGTAAACACTGTTATATTATATCAGGTGAAACTCCGGGGGAATACGCCAGCCAGTCTATTTCCCTCCGTCCACCTCACCGCTGCCTTATGATTTGGGGTCACTCCGTCTATATTACCGCCTGGGTTTATGACTGCCGACGATAGCGATTTCAATGTCTTTACCGCAGTGGGCGCAGGTAATATTCAGAGAAACAGCCTGGCTCATAACCCGTTCCGCGACAGCGGTAACAATGGAATCTATGTTGTCCAGCCTCTGGTCAAGCATATCCAGGTGCCGTTTAATCTCTTGTATATTTTCGGCCTGTTCTGCCAGATTGGTGTTCTCATCTACCTCAGCCAATTCACTCTCTCCCAGCAGACTATGATTGGATTCATTATATGCGACGGTTATGGGTATGTCAAAGACAAAACCCTCTTTAAAAAAGCTTGATTTGCCCTAATGAATAACATATACTACCAGGCACAAGACGCGCCAAGCATCAGACCTAAAGGGGGTGTCAAATGCCTGAAGTAGAAATTGGGAAGGTGTCTGACTTTTTTGTCAAGCCGTTGGTTGCCGGTATCAGCCTGACCGGATCTCTGAAACAGGGCGATAAAATCCATATCCTCGGCCACACTACGGATATGGAAATAGCCATCGAGTCAATGCAGATCGACAACGCAGTCGTTCAGAAGGCCGGGAAGGGACAGGCGGTTGGAATAAAAGTCCCTGACCGGGTACGAAGGGGCGATACCGTTTACAAGATTACCTGATAATAGTGCCGCCTGTCTTCATAAACCGACAGCCCCCGCCCTCAAACAATAACCCCGGTGATAATCACAACCCCCGCCTGCTCAGGCGGGATGCTGAATTCACCGGGGAATGGAAACGGCTCCCGGTTTCAACTAACCGATGGTCTTCATCAGGTTAGCCATTTCTATTGCGTTCACGGCGGCGTCAAAACCCCTGTTTCCGGATTTTGTTCCGGCCCGTTCAATCGCTTGCTCCAGGGTATCAGCCGTGATGACTCCGTAGCTGACCGGTAACCCGGTATCCAGTCCTACCGTGGCGATGCCCTTGGTCACTTCGGCAGCCACATACTCAAAGTGAGGCGTCCCGCCCCGCACCACCGCGCTGAGACAAACGAGGGCGTCATATTTATCGGTCCTGGCCAGCCTCTGGGCCACCAGAGGAACCTCGAAGGCTCCCGGTACCCAGGCGACATCGATATCGTCCTTGCTGACACCGTGGCGTACCAGGGCGTCTTTTGCCCCTTCCAGAAGTTTGTTGGTTATAAACTCATTAAAACGGGAAACGACCACCCCAATTTTTAATCCTTCACCCAGTAAAACGCCTTCAAAAGTGTTACCCATAATACCCTCCTTAATCCGGGTCCGTTGTTATTTTTAAGCTGCTATTCAGAGCAGTTGCATTTCGGAGTCTACTTTTCATTTAGGGCCGGAACATCCAGCATATGACCCAGTTTTTCCTTTTTTGTTTGCAGGTAGCGCAGGTTGTGAGGGTTAGGCTCGATGATGATTGGCACCGTCTCCACCACTTCCAGTCCGTAGCTTTCAAATCCAACTCTTTTCTTGGGGTTATTGGTAAGGAAACGTACTTTGTGCAAACCCAGGTCAACCAGAATCTGGGCGCCGATGCCGTAATCACGGGGGTCTGGCTCAAAGCCCAGTGATACATTCGCCTCTACGGTATCAAGGCCGTTATCCTGAAGTTCATAGGCCCGCAGCTTGTTGTGAAAGCCGATTCCCCTGCCTTCCTGTCTCATATAGAGAAGTACTCCCCTGCCCTCTTTGGCAATGCTCTCCATCGCAAATTTCAGCTGCTCTCCGCAATCGCATCGCAGGCTGCTGAAAACATCACTCGTCAGGCATTCACTGTGCACTCTGACCAGTACCGGCGGGTCCGTTGTCACGTCCCCCATTACCAGGGCAACGTGCTCATCAGTATCGGTATCGCTTTTAAAAGCGATGGCCCTGAATTCACCGTAGCTGGTTGGTAATTTGGCATCAGCTACCCGGTGGACCAGTTTTTCATGTCGGCGGCGATAGGCAATCAGGGCAGCCACGCTGGCAATCTTTAAACCGAACTTCTCGGCGATTACTTCCAGCTCCGGCAACCTGGCCATAGTGCCGTCTTCGTTCATAATTTCGCAAAGGACGCCGGCCGGTGATAAACCGGCCAGTTTGGCAAAATCAACCGTCGCTTCGGTATGCCCGGCCCGGGCAAGTACACCACCTTCCCTTGCCCGCAAAGGGAATATATGCCCCGGCTGTACCAGGTCGTCCTGCCTGGTTTTAGGATCGACCAGCACCCTGACTGTCTCAGCCCGGTCCGCGGCGGATATTCCCGTGCTTACCCGGTGCTTGGCCTCAACCGTCACCGTAAAAGGCGTTCCGTGTTTAGAGGTATTGTCATTGACCATCATCGGTATTCTAAGCTCGTCCAGGCGGTGCCCGGTGAGTGGCATACATATCAGGCCGCGAGCGTGCAGGGCCATAAAGTTAATTGATTCGGCAGTGACCTTATCGGCGGCCATTACCAGGTCTCCCTCATTTTCCCTGTCTTCATCATCCACAACAATGAGAAATCTGCCCGCCTTTATTTCGTCTAATGCTTCATTAATAGTCGCCAGTGCCATAATTATCCTCTCATCCTTAAAGGTTTCAGCTAACCGAAAAGCCGTGCTCCTGGAGAAATTCAGCTGTTACGCCGCTGCTGCGGCCCTGAACAAACTGTTCCACGTACTTGGCAATAATATCCACTTCCAGGTTAACCTCGTCCCCTACCTTCTTTTCACCCAGAATAGTATGCTGACGGGTATAGTCCACCACGGAAATCTGGAAAGATTCATTATCCCTGGCTGTGACAGTCAGGCTGGCCCCGTCAACGGCGATAAACCCCTTTTCTACTATATAGCGTGTAACTCCCGCGGGGGCGCTGAACCTGATTATAGTTGCTTCTCCGCTCCGGCTGATTGACGCCACCCGGCCGGTGTCATCAATGTGGCCCTGGACCAGATGTCCCCCCATCGAGCCTCCCAGCGCCATGGAGCGTTCCAGATTCACCCTGTCCCCCACCGATAATTTTTCAAGATTGGAGCGCGAAAGCGTTTCCTCCATTACATCCACTGAAAAGGAACCGGCACTCAGTTCGTTTACGGTCAGGCAAACGCCGTTAACAGAAATGCTGTCGCCCAGTTCCAGCCCCTCCAATATCTCACCGACAGCTACACTGAGTCGGCCGGGCCGGGATAGAAGCACTTTACCTACCTCACCCACAATACCGGTAAACATCTTATTTTTTAATATATCCAGTAATCATTATATCACTACCGAATCTCTCGGTACTTATCCTCTCCAGTCTCATCGCGTCCTTAATCTTATCCACGCCCATACCGGCCACAGCCGCTTTTGCGGCCTCCCCCCCGATTATGACCGGCGCGACGAACGCGATAACTTTATCCACCAGGTTGGCATCGAACAGGGAGCCGATCAGGATACCACCCCCCTCGACCAATACGCTGGTAATCTCCCGCTCACCCAGTTTTTTCATTAGTGTCTCTAAATCCAGCTGGCCGTTTTTGTCAGGCAGTTCCATCAATTCAGTCCCGACGCCTGAATAAGCGCTTTTTTTCTCCTGATTTACGTTTTCGCCCAAGACCAGCAGGGCTTTACCCGATTCGTTAAATACCTGGGCGACCGACGAGGTTCGTCCCCGGGCATCGATAATTACCCGCAAAGGCTGTTTGCGTGCCTCGCCGCCTTTACCCGCGTAGCGGCAAGTCAAACGGGGATTATCAGTGATGACTGTATTGGCCCCTGCCATAATAGCATCGGATGTATATCGCAGATAATGGACGTATTTCCGGGACTCTTCGCTGCTAATCCACTCGGAATCCCCACTCCGGGTAGCGATTTTGCCATCAAGACTAACGGCAAATTTTACGGTGATAAAAGGTTTTCCGGTGGTTATGTATTTAATATAGGCTTCGTTTACCTGTCTGGCCTCTTCGCTGAGCTCCCCGACATATGTCCGGATTCCTTCTCTCTGCAACTCTTCCTCGCCGCGGCCGGTTACTACCGGATTAGGGTCCAGCATGGCCAGGTGTACCTCGGAAATACCAGCGTCTATAACCGCCTGGGTGCAGGGTGGCGTCTGTC
>JAZFUC010000102.1:0-4987 GCA_036446995.1 Dehalococcoidales bacterium
ACCGGTATTGAGCAGCACGAATGATCCCGTGCCGTAGGTGTTCTTGGCCATACCGGACTGGTAACAGGCCTGGCCGAACAGGGCGGATTGCTGGTCGCCGGCTATACCGGCCAGGGGAACAGGGACATCGCCGAGCAGCCCTGCTCCGGTTTCGCCGTAGACCTGACTGGAAAGCCTGACTTCAGGAAGCACCGCTTCCGGTATATCCAGCATAGCCAGGAGCTCTTTATCCCACTGAAGAGTATGAATATTAAACAGCATTGTCCGGCTGGCGTTACTGTAATCGGTAATATGGAGCTGACCGCCGGTCAGTTTCCAGACGAGCCAGCGGTCAACGGTCCCAAAAAGAAGCTCTCCTTCCCGGGCCCGTTTTTGCCCGTCGGGGATGTTATCCAGAATCCAGCGCAGCTTGGTGGCTGAAAAGTAGGCGTCTATAATCAGTCCCGTTTTCTGCCTGACGGACTGACTCATTCCCCTCTTTATCAGTTCCACACAGAGAGGAGCGGTGCGTCGGCACTGCCAGACAATGGCGTTGCAGACCGGTTTGCCGGTTTCCCGTTCCCAGACAACCGTGGTCTCCCGCTGGTTGGTGATGCCCAGGCCCTTTACCTGTGAAAGGGTTATCCCTGCCCGCTCCAGGGCTTCCCCGGCCGATTCCAGACAGGTGCCGAGGAGCTGCTCAGGGTCATGCTCCACCCAGCCCGGGCGGGGGAATATCTGTGCTACTTCCCGGTAGGCGCTGGAAACTACCCGGCCGGCTTCATCAAAAAGCAGGGAACTGCTCCCGGTTGTCCCCTGGTCTATAGCCAGGATATAACTTTTACCCGGCAATTTAACCCCTTTACCAGACAGCGTTTTCCCCAGTTAATATAGCATAAGGTGCTATAGCTGACTACAGAGCGTTTCCTATTGTGCTAACGTTATTAGGGATAGCTTAGAGGCGTTCGTCAAGCCAGGTTTCCATATCGCTAAAAACCTGTCCGCGGTCGGGTTCGTTAAAAATCTCGTGAAAAAAGCCGTCATAGCGCCGGTAGGTCTTGTCAGTAGCGCCAAGCTCTTCATAAAGGATATCACTGCCTGCCGGTTCGGATAAGCGGTCATCCGTGCCGTGCATAATCAGAACGGGCAAGGTAATCCCGGGTAACTGCTTCCTGAGCGTCCCGATAGTTCCGAGGATTTCCATTCCCAGCCTGACTCTTATCTTGCCCCGGTAAACCAGGGGGTCAGCCATATAAGCGTCTACAACAGACTGGTCCCGGCTGATAGTGGAGGCGTCAACGGTATAGAGGCCCAGCTTGGGGAAAAATCTTGATAGTATACGGGCCAGCAGAATCAGGGCCGCCGGCACGCTTTCCCCAACCGACATAAACGCCGCCGAGAGAATCAGCCCGTCCAGCTTGTCCTGGTGATGTAAAGCGTTAGCGACGGCGATAGTCCCGCCGACGCTGTGGCCGACCAGGTAGACCTTTATACCCGGGTGGTTGCCGCGGACGATATTGACGAAGGAATCGAGGTCATTTGTAAAATCCGAAAACCGCTCAACATAGCCTCTCGTACCTTCCGACAGGCCGTGTCCCCGGTGGTCTAGGCTGTAGACGGCGTAACCCCGGGGCACGAAATAATCGACCACATTCATATACCGTTGCCCGTGGTCGGCCAGGCCGTGACTGATTACCAGGACGGCCTTCGGACCGGTTGAAGGCAGCCAGTAACGGTAATATATTTTAAAGGCGGCACAGCCTGAAAAGGAGCCCTCTATACGGTTCATAATGCTCTCAATCAGTCGGCGTTCTGTGATTTACGCCGATAGAAGAAAAGAACCACGACAGCAATCACCACGAATAACGAAAGCCACTGCGGCTGGTTCAGACCCAGCTGTACGGTTTTGCTGTCCAGCCGGAGGAAAGAGAGGAAGAAACGGCCGACCGAATAAGAGGCCAGGTAGAGCAGAAAAAGAGTGCCGTCAGGTTTAATCCGGCCGAGTAACCTCATTAATACACCGAAGATGACCAGGTCCATAACCAGCTCATAACCCACGGCCAGATGAGCAGGGGGCAGTCCGACAGCGGGGCTGTTCGGGTGGGTATAGACCACTCCCCAGGGTGACCCGGCGGCGATGCTGAAATGTTCCCCGTTGATGACATCCCCGATGCGTCCGAGTGCCTGGCCCAGAATCATCCCCAGGCCAATCCTGTCCGCGTAACCGGCGATGTTCAGCTTTTTAATCCGGGCATATAACAGCGCGACCAGGATACCACCCAGGATACCACCCCAGAGGGCCAGGCCGCCCTTGTAAATGGCCAGAATATTCCCTGGATTAGCAATGTAGAAGTCCCAGTAGTCAATCACATGTATCAAACGGGCTCCGATAATTCCGCCGGGTATACTCCAGAGGGCGATGTTGTAAAACTGGTCTACGGAAAGACCCGCTTTGGCCACCAGGCGAACTGACAGCAATACCGCCGCTACCAGGCCAACCACCATAAAGATCCCGTGCCAGGCTATTTCAATCGAACCGATACGGAAAATTATCGGGTCTATATTAATTGTCATTCCGTTCACTCACGCTCCGGTTATAATACGGACAATTCTCTCAGCTGCCTTTCCATCGCCGAGGGGATTCAGCCAGTTATTGTCTTTCGCCAGCATTTCGCGGGCTGACTTCACAATGTTCTCCGGAGATACCCCGGCCAGGAGGTTAGCACCAACCTCCACCGTTTCCGGTCTCTCCGTATTGTCCCTCATTGTAACACAGGGCACTTTCAGAATGCAGGCTTCCTCCTGGACGCCGCCGGAATCGGTAAGGATGAGCCGGGCGTTCTGCTCCAGCTGAAGAAAACTGAGGAAATCCACCGGCTCTATCAGGGTTAAGCCGGGCGACTCAAGATCAAACCCGGTCATTGTTTTCCGGGAATGGGGATGGACGGGATAGATTACCGGCAGGTTAAATTCAGCCCCCACCCTCTCCATTCCTTCCAGGATAGATGAGAACCGCTCCCGGTTCTCAATATTCTCCTGCCGGTGAACGGTAGCCAGAATATATTCTCCGGATTTAATTCCCAGACTTTCCAGGGTGCTTTCCCCCGCACCAGCCAGGCCCAGGTTTTGCTGGACGGTGTCAACGATTGTGTTGCCGGTGACAAATATCCGGTCTTCCGGAATGCCTTCACCTAAAAGAATTATCTTTGCCGGCTCTGTGGGAGCAAATAAATAGTCGGAGCAGTGGTCGGTCAGAGTCCGGTTGGTCTCCTCGGGCATTGTCCGGTCGTAGCTTCTCAGCCCGGCCTCAATATGACCCACCTTTATATGGAGTTTAGTAGCGGCCAGAGCGCCGGCCAGTACGGAATTAGTGTCTCCCAGGACCAGGACAGTGTCAGGACTTTCCTCAATCAAGACCTTTTCCACTCCGGTAAGTATCCGGGCCGTCTGCTCGCCGTGGGTGCCGGAGCCGACCTCGAGATTATACCTGGATGGGGGAAGTTTTAATTGTTCGAAGAATATCCCGTCCAGATTGTATGAATAGTGCTGGCCGGTATGAAGTATAAAAAATTCAGCCTGCTCGGATTCAAGTTCCCTGATGACAGGCGCCATTTTTGTGATTTCAGCCCGGGTTCCCAGGATTACGGCAAACTTATGAGACATTTTTTTCAGTCCTGGTCAGATTTAATCTCTCCTCTTTATCAGCACATTCAAAATTATCCCCGTGAATATACTGAGCACGCCTATAAAAAAAAGCAGTATCGCTATCAGAGTGTACCCCGAGACCGCCCCGCCTCCTCCCATGACAATGCTGAACGCCCTGAGAGCGGCAAGTATACCAAGAATAATAGAAACAACCCCGCCTATTCCGAAGAAGAAGAGAGGCCTCTTCTCTGAAATCATGACGATTATCCGCCCTAAAACACTGAAACCATGCACTACCGGGTTCAGGGTGGACCCGTCTGCCGTGTACCGGATGGAAATGGGTCTCTCCGTTATTTTAAGACCCTTCTCAGCCGCCCTGGCTATCGTCTCCGCTGATATCGCCATCCCGTTTTCCTGGAGTTCCAGCATATTGATAGCCTTTCTGGAAAAAACCCTGAATCCGGATTCGGAATCGGACAGGTTTTCTCCCGAAAGAACCTTTGAAAAATAGCCTATCACTTTCTGACCGATGCGGCGGTAACGGGGAATATTTTCTTTTTGTTCATACCTTGAGCCGATGACCAGGTCATAACCTTCTGAAATCGGTTTAATAAGTTCCGGGATTTCATCCGGGTTGTGCTGGGAATCAGCGTCCAGCAGGACAAGAATATCAAAATTCCTTTTTTTAGCCTCGGCCAGCAGCGATTTGATACTGGCGCCGTAACCCCTGTTATGACCGTGCTGAATTACAGTAGCCCCGGCCAGTCTGGCCACATCAGCCGTCCGGTCCGTGCTGCCGTCATCCACAACAATAGTCTCGTCAACATACTGACTGGTTTTCAGCACGATAGTGCCGATGTAACTCTCCTCGTTAAAAGCCGGAATGGCGGCAGCTATTCTAGGCCTATCCTGATTAGAAGAGCCAGATGATTTTTTCATCTTATCTCCCTGGTGGGTGTATTTTCAGGAGCATTAATCGGGAGTCAGGTGCCTTTTAACCAGGTCTACCACCTCCGCCGGGTACCTGGCCACATCCACCCCCACTTCCTTAAGGGCAGATATTTTGCTCTGGGGAGTGCCCTTGCCGTCACCCTGGATAATGGCTCCGGCGTGGCCCATCCGCTTTTCCTCGGGAGCGTTAGCCCCGGTAATATAAGCGACCACCGGTTTGTAAATCCAGCGGTCGATAAACTCTGCCGCTTTCTCTTCCTGGATGCCGCCCACCTCGCCGACAATAACAATCAGGTCGGTCTCCGGGTCTCTTTCGAACTGGCGCAGCAGGAGTGACATGCTGGAAAACACCACCGGGTCTGCCCCGATGCCGACAACCGTGCTCTGTCCGAAACCGCCGGTGGCCAGGTTG
>JAZFUC010000103.1:0-7265 GCA_036446995.1 Dehalococcoidales bacterium
TCAAGCAACTCGTCCCATTCACTCATCATAATCTGATACCCCCAGACCAAATTTCAGTGACAGGCAGAGCAGCCAAATTTCAGGCTGTTCCGGTAAGAGAAAGTTACTCTACAATAATGGTGGCCCTCATATAAGGGTGTATAGTACAAAAATAATCAAATACGCCAGGCTCATCAAAGGTATAAGTGAAAGTCTCATCATGAGACAGGAGTCCGCTGTGGAACATCGTTTCTACCGTAGTCACCGTATGGGAAACTGAATCACCGTTCTGCCAGGTAATTGATGTCCCTACCGGCACCACGATGGTTTTTTCCCCGAAAGCAAAGCCGGCTATCTCCATTTCAATATCAGGAGACGCCAGGGGCTCATCATCGTGCCCGTTATCCAGGGGCAGACCGTCTGTTTCTCCGTTATCAGATCGTATTTCATTTCCATCTCCGGAATCTTCCTCGGAATGCTCACCCGTATCCGGTAGCGGGGTTTCGGAAAGTCCTTCGGTTTTTGGGACGGATGGCCCGCAGGCGACCAACAAGACAAAACCGGCTATTATCAAGCCGATCAGAGCCGGAGGGTAGTTTACATTTTTCCTACCAATCATCGGCAAGCTTCCGGTCTCCTTCTGTTACAATGCGGTTCTCATTGACTATTATGGTTGAAACGGTTATTTTATGTCAATTATACTACGGGCCTGTTTCAACTTCCCCAGGTGCCGATCCGCCAAAGCTTCATTCTTATTTACCGAGCGCGTTCCTCAGGTCCATGGCATGTTCCTGTTCCATGCTGAGAATTTCTCTCAGTTTTTGTGCCAGGGCTAACTCCATAAGACTCTCCGCCTGGACAACGCGTTGTTTGTACCGGGATATGGCATCCTCCTCACCGGTCAAGTCCTGTTGAAGCATCTCCCGGTTGTCCTTAGAGGAAGCGGCCGGAGGCACATCGATGGTGGGGAAACCGCCCAGGTAGTCTATCTGCTCGGTCAGGATAATGGCGTGCTGCAGTTCCTCTCCGGCATGTATCTTTATCTCTTTAATTATATCCCCGTACTCGGCCCCGGTTAAGACACCGCTATGCTGGGTGTACTGGACAATGGCCGTGTATTCAAGACTCAGGTCTTTATTCAGTAGCTCAATCAACTGGTTTAATTCGATTACCATTAACAAACTACCCCCTGCAATATAACTTGTCGCTCATCACCTTGGTTTTTACGAAGACTCACAAGGTTAATATCTAGCGAATTTTACCGATAAACTCTTTCACCTGAAAGTCCCATTGACTGGAGGTGAACTCCACGGAAGTTCCGTCATCCTCGGCGCAAGTAGTGACCTCAATGCCGCCGCCGCCGCCTTCGAAGTAGACACAGCCGTCTGATTGCTCCTTTATATCCAGCTTGTAACCATTAGGGCCGAAATAATCCACTGCTTTGTTGATAACATCGTCAGGGCCCAGCTTTGTTTTAGTCGCTATTCTTAACATTTATTCCCCCTTATTTCGTTTATTTAATCGGCTCATCGTACTGATAGCCGGATTCCACTCAAGCCTCCCAGGCCTATTTTACCCGGGCATTTTTATCCCGTGGAACAATTCGCTACCGGCGCCGGGGTATACCACCCTCTCCGTCACCGGGGTCGGTCTCGTCACCCCGGGCCATTCCTCCCCTTGCGGTTCGGACCCCTTTAAAGTTAGCTGGGACGGGGCCACATCTCTCATCTGGGGCTCCCTGCGAATATCTACACCCTCGACATTGTGAGAAAACTCAATCGGAATCCCGTTCGGGTCATGAGCGTAAATAGAATGAATGAAGCCGTGGTCTATGACATCGGACACGTTAAATCCGGCTGCCTCAAGCCGGTCTTTCAGTTCCCAGAGGTCATCTTCAGTCTCAACACCAAAAGAAACATGGTCAAATATGAAAGGCCCCTTTACGGGCCGGCCATGTTCTTTATCCGGCACCGCCTCTACCCCTTCCCACTCGAAAAAGGCAATCAGGTCAGTATCAGATATCTGGAAAAAATAGTGGCGATATCCCGGCTGACCCAGACCGGCCACCAGACGCATCCCCAGCAGGTCCCGCCAGAAAAGAATGGTTCTGTCCAGGTCGCCCGTAGCCATGGCCAGGTGGTTCACTCCGTTATATCTAACCATTTCCCTGTTCCCGTTATCCCGGATTTGTCCCCGTTCAAAGTGATAATAGCGGGGAAGAGATAACGAAGTCATAAAATGATGGTAGAAAAAGTTACAGAAGTATGCCATTAAAAGCCCTTATAGTTTTCAAGCCTGTTTAATATTAATGAAAAATGCTAATGAATCAGCTCGGGGTAAGCGGAATGGTAAAAAAGAAGGTGGAACCGCTTCCCGGCTCAGATTCTACCCATATTTCTCCACCGTGCGCCTCAACCAGACGACGGCAGACCAGCAGTCCCAGGCCCACCCCTCCGGGGCCATCCTGCTTTACCTCTTCAAGACGCTGAAACGCGCCGAACAGCCTGCGCCTGTCGGCAAGAGCAATTCCTATCCCCTGGTCGATGACTTGGATAACCATGTATTCTTTTTCAGGCCTGACCAATACCCGTATCTCCCCTCCTTCAGGAGAGTATTTAACGGCATTTTCCAGTAAGTTATAAAGAATGCGCTCCAGTCTCAATCCATCGGCGTGAAGCGCCGGTAAATTCCCGGGAATATCGGTAACAAACTTGTGGTTCACCGAAAAACGCTTTATCTCGTCTATAGTGGCTTGGATCACCTTGGCGACACTGACTGGTTCTACATGAAGGAAGAGACGTTTCGCCTGGACTCTGGATAATTCCATAAGATTCGTCAGTATATGGGATAAGGAATCAGCTTCAGCCGCCGCGTCCATAAGCAGCTGCCGGGCGTCTTCCTTGGACAGCCGGTCCGCTTCTGTCAAGGCGGTGTTAACCGCCCCGGTTATCACCGTCATCGGCGTGCGAAGTTCATGTGAAACCAGACCGATAAAATCATCCTTCAACTGGTCGAGTTTTTTATGTTCGGTGATATTCACCATAATCAGGCGGCTGGCCACTACTTGACCTTCCTTATTTTTAATCGGCCGTACTGACAGGCTGACCCACAGATTCCTGCCCCTGGGCCCGTTTATTTCAAGCTCTTCACCGCTGACAGCTTCACCTTCGAGGAATTTCCTGGCCAATTCTTCCGCTTTAATCTTCCCGTCCGGAGAATCAGCGTACAGGTCCATTATCGGCCGTCCGATCAGTTCTTCAATGCTGTAACCGAACAGTTGAGTGGCGCTGTGATTGGCCTGTTCGATATAGCCATCTATGCTGACTGAAAAATAGGCGTTAGGGGCTTCTTCATAAAGGTCCCGGTAGCGGCTTTCGCTTTCCCTCAGCATTTCCTCGGCCACGAATGTGCGAAGGGCCTCGCCGATATAGGCTCCCACCTGTTCCAGAAACCGGACCTTCTCCGGTGGAATACTGTTGGCATTTTCATCGGCCAGCTGAATTAGTCCCAGGATTTCACCTTTGTGCCGCATCGGTACCAGGGCGACCGATTCAAAACCGAACAGGTCGCAGACATTTCTGGACTCCAGATTGGTCTCCTCGGACAGAATGGTTATCAGGCTTGTCATCCGGTTTGTTAATAGAGAACCGCCGGCGGTATAGAAGGAATAGCTGGGGTCAGTATCTCCCTTGATGACATTAATACATAAACATTTGTCAGTCTTGACAGACAGGTTGTTCTCGCTGTCATAAAATTCTTTGCTGAACCCGGTATAAGAAGTATAGGGTATGTTCCCTTCCCCATCCGTCAGACGAATGCCCACGCAACGGCATCCTGAATAATTCTTTAAAAGCACGATTAACTGGTCCAGGTACTCACTTATTTGCCGGCTCTGGCTAAGCGTCTCAAGGATGCCGAAAAGCAAATCCCTCTCTTCCCGGTCCGTGGAATTTATATATTGCTTCTTTGCTTCTTCAAGGCGACTATTTTTAATACTCATCGGGATAGTCCCTGCCTGCTTCTGAATTGTCTTGAATTAAATATGGTTCGGTCGTAATATTATAGTAACAGGCCTGCGCTCAGTCAAGCCGCCTCCCCGGCAGGCGCCTTGGCAAGCCTGTGATTAATGATTATTATTCTGGATTAAAAATGGAAGGAAAGACAGGAGACAGGTGTGAAGCGGTTCAGAATACTCGCTGTTGATGATGACCAGCGGATTATCAATTTTCTGAGGGCCAAATTAAAGGCGTCCGGGTATGAAATTATAACCGCCGGCGACGGGCTTGAAGGTCTGGAACAGGCCCAGGCTCAGGAGCCCGATTTAATTGTGCTGGATATTCTGATGCCGAAAATGGACGGTCTGGAGATGCTTAAAGAGCTTCGCAGTTTCTCGGCTGTGCCCGTTATCATACTCACCGCCAAGGGTGATGATGTGGACAGAATAAAGGGACTCCAGATCGGAGCTGATGATTACCTGCCCAAACCATTTAATCCGGATGAACTGGTAGCCAGGATAGAAGCCATCCGCCGGCGTCTCGATCCGGGCGATAAACTGCGAATGCCCGAGATATTTCACCTCGGACCAGTGACTGTTAATTTCAAGAAGCGTAGCATCACCGTAGGTGAAAAGGAGCAGTACCTGAGCCGGACAGAATGGCTTTTGCTGAGCCAGCTTATCAATAACACCGGCCGCCTGATGCTTTACGAGGAATTGCTTACCCGGGTCTGGGGTCCCGAATATTTAAACGATGTTCAACTCCTCAGGACCTGTATAAGCCGCTTGAGAAGCAAGCTGGAAGACGTTAGCCCCGGTCCCCAGCTGATTAAGACAATCGCCAAGACCGGCTACATAATAGACCAACCCTCCGGTTGAACCAGCGACCTCACCGCCAGACTCACCAAATCTCACCACTTAACAGCAACGTTTAAGCTGATAATGTTTGACGTACTGTCATATTTCTGTAACTTTTTCCCCCTTTATTTTATGACTTCGTTATCGCAAAGCATTATTATTGTTGGGGTGAAATCAGTCTGATGACCCGCTGGTTCCCAACATGTTCTTATACCCGGGGTGGATGTTGCGGTGATAGATACAGTTAACTCGGAAAAGGAGAATCCCGGTATGCTTGATGGCAAGAAGATTGCCGTCCTGGTGGAACAGGACTTTGAGGACTCGGAGCTAATCGAGCCGATAAGATCTCTAAAAAATGTCGGGGCCAGGATAGTGGTCATCGGCAGCGGTACCCACAAGACTTATACAGGAAAAAGAGGTGACGTGAGCGTTGACGCTGATATCACTGCCGACATGGCGACGGCCGAGGATTATGCCGCCGTGATAGTGCCCGGTGGTTATGCCCCGGATAAAATGCGCCTGCACCAATCTATGGTAGATATAGTAAAAAGCTTATATGACCTGGGGCGAGTGGTGGCAGCTATCTGCCACGGCCCCCAGTTACTGATATCCGCGAACATAGTTAAAGGACGAAAAGTCACCTCCTGGCCTTCAGTGGCGATCGACCTCAAGAATGCCGGGGCGGACTGGACCGACGCGCCGGTGGTCCGGGACGGAAATCTGATTACTTCCCGCAAACCGGCCGACCTGCCCAAATTCAACAAGGCCATAATCGAGGCTTTGCTGGATTAGCAGCGACGACCCTTGTCAAATCATCCCTTAACCGGGCATATTTAACGCGTATAGAGTCGGTTATCCTCAATCGGCCTTTCTTTGCGCCCGTTCTCCCTGCGCCTGATTTCGCTAAGCTTGCCCGATGGTTTATAATAAACTGCCCCGCTTTTTAATAAAGAGTTTTTTATCGGGGTAATTATCGAGGGAGTAATGAAAATGAAGGCAATTGGCATTTCCGGCAGCCCCAGGAAGAACGGCAACACAGAGATTCTCACCAGACACGCTCTAAAGGCCATAGAAGAAGAGGGGCTGGAGACCGAACTCATCAGCCTTGCCGGCCTGGATATACGGCCGTGCACCGCCTGTATGGCCTGTAGTAAAGAGGAAACCTGCCCTATCAATGACGACCTGTTGCCGATATACGCCAGGATGAAGGATGCCGAAGCCATCATTCTCTCAACGCCGGTATATTACGGCTCGGCCACGGCTTTAATCAGGGGGCTGATGGAGCGAACCGGTTTTATCGCTGCCCACAACGGCAGACGGTTCGAGGGCAAAGTGGGCGGCCCGCTGGCTGTCGCCCGCCGCTCAAGCCAGTACTTCACTGAAGCCCAGATGACCTTCTGGTTTCACACCCTGGGATTCTTTATGCCCGGCTCAATCCATCCCAATATTGCGTTCGGACGGGAAAAAGGGGACGTGGAAAACGATGAAGAAGGTATGGAGACAACCTGGAGATTCGGCAAGAATATCGCTCTGCTGGTAAAAAAACTGTCTGATTAGCGGAGTCGTATCTAAAGCGGTTTCTCCCGATTGATTATATTACTCGAGAGAAAAAAGCAGTTCGATAAGTATCGCCAGTGTAGCGGCCGTGTCTTCAGCCGTCATCTTGCTGCGGGTCGTTGCAGAGGGGTTGCCAACACACTTTTCAAGGTCGTGAGCCATGTTCACTATCAGCCGCCGAAGATCGGCCGTGCCCCGTTTACTGTTCAGCGAATCAACTTGACTGACAATGTCAGGGGAAGCTATCGTCTGCAGTTGGCTCAAGGCTACGGAAACGCTTATCCCGCGCAGACCCTGCTGCACCCCCTGCAGTTTCTGCCTTCGCTGGTTGCCTCTCTGCTCTTCCTGTTCAAGCTTCTTTGCCGTCTGGGACATTCCCCGCGACAGAGCCATCAGCTCGTCAAGTTCGCCACCCTTGGTTTCAGATTTCATTATTCCTCCGAATAGATAACTATTATAAGCAGTACAGGCTGATAGTGCAAATAATAAATAATTTTGCGCTTGAAACAGGAGACTGGGAGGATGATTTAATCTTATTGTTGACTCAGGCTGTAAAGGCACGGATGGCCAGCCAGATCTGCAAACACACATATATACCGGTGGGAATAACAAATAACAGGGCCGGAGTGCTCCCCTCCAGACCCCCTGTCTGGAAAGCCTTGATGAACCAGACAAGCAGCCAGATACCCAGCGGAACAAAGCTTAAAACGAAAAAATTTACCCATCGCCTGCGTGTCATATCACTCCCGTACGAAACGGTTAAACACTGGTAATCCGACTGGCGATAACAGGATATTCCCCGGCTATTTTGTACCGGGAACTGAGTTTATTACGTTAGCAGGGAGCTTGTCAATGCGCAGGCTGGCCGGAAAAGCTT
>JAZFUC010000104.1:0-11551 GCA_036446995.1 Dehalococcoidales bacterium
GTCTTTGCTTTCTTACTTTTTGCCATAATACCTCTTACTCATACTAGATTGGGTGATTACCGGCCTTCCCCGTGTGAAGGAGCACCACCCTGATAATGGGATTGCTTTAATTCTAGCATAGAAAGTGACGGATAATAAAACAAGTGAACCGGCTTAATCCAGTCGGGCTGTTAAAAACAGGGACTATATTCCAGAATAACCGGCCACTGTTAACCGGAACTGCCGGATATAGATGACTTTTTCAGATGGCTGTGTTTGCATTTGGTTGATTACACACTTGTAATAGAGAGGTTATTTTATATCTGGTTAACCTCACCCCCTATATCCCCCTCTCCAGCTAAAACTCCCTCCCGATATTATCGGGAGGGACAAAGGGGGATGGGGTTAATGCCATTAACAAAATTGCAGCTGATGCCAGGAAGGACATCATAAACCAAGACCGAATAGCAGCACCCCAATTGTCAGTGGCCGGGGATTGCTGTATCATTGACAATGGAAAATAAAAACGTGGGCCATTACCTTCAGGAGTAATAATATGTGGCTTCAAACAAGGATGTTTTTTCTGGTGGCCCTGCTCTTTGCCATTCTGTACGGGGTGATTACCGGAGTAGGCACCTGGATGGGGGCCGGGGGGGCGATAGTGTATGTGGTGCTGGCCTTTGTTTTCCTGGGCTTCCAGTACCTGCTCGGACCTGTCCTGGTGGGCCGGGTAATGAAGGTGAAATGGGTCACCGAGCAGGAAGCACCCGAGCTGCACCAGATGGTATCCGAACTTGCCGATGGAGCCAACCTGCCCAAGCCCAGGGTTGGCATTTCCCAGCTTTCCATCCCAAATGCTTTTGCCTACGGACGCTCCCAGAGGGACGGGCGAATTTGCGTTACCCAGGGTATTATGAAGCTACTGAGCCGCGAAGAATTAAAGGCGGTACTGGGCCACGAAATGGCCCACATCCAGCACCGTGATATGGTTATCATAACTCTGATTTCCGCCATTCCGCTGGTGATGTACTGGCTGGCTTTCAGTATGATGTGGGGGGGAATGCTGGGGGGCCGCAGGCAGGGAGGGGGAGGCCAATACGCCCTTATCATTGGTATTGGCGCCTTTATTATGTATTTCATCACCAATCTGCTGGTTCTTTACGGTTCAAGGATAAGGGAATATTACGCCGACCTGGGCAGTGTACAGCTGGGCAATGCCCCCCATGATATGGCTACCGCTCTTTACAAACTGGTCCATGGCAACGCCAACCAGAAGAACAAGGAAGAACTGAAGCGCGTGGAGGGGGTAAGGGCATTCTTCGTCAACGACCCGGCCCGCGCCTTCCGTGAGGTAAAGGAATTAGCCCAGGTGGACCAGGATATGAGCGGCACAATCGACTTCGCCGAGCTTATGGACCTGCGCCAGAAGGAAATCAAGCTGGGCACCTCGGATAAAATGATGGAGCTGTTCACCACTCACCCCAATATGCTCAAGAGGATAAAACACCTTTCCACACTTGGTATGTAACCCGGAGGAATGTTAACCTCCAGTTCTTCAGAATCCCCCACTGATAGTGTTTACCCCGGTCGTTTGCGGGCTATCATTCAGGCTAAAACCCCCGGTGAGTAATCTTTACAATGCCTGTTATTAGGGCTAAAATAAGGTGACTTTTAGGGCAGTTAGCTCAGTTGGTTAGAGCACTCGGTTCACATCCGAGAGGTCGAAGGTTCGAGTCCCTCACTGCCCACCACCATAAACAATAGAGGAAACTGAAGGAGTTTCCTTTGACATCATTCCCGACTATACTGGCCTCGCAATCATCAGTTACCAAGCCAATTTCATTAATGGGGCGGGGAATTAGTCCAGCTTTCTTATCCGGGGAAGGAAGACTAAGGCCATGACGGACACTAAGACAAGTACCGTACCAAAACCGCCAATTGCCCACTGCACCCCCAGACCTTCTGCGAGCAGTCCGGCTATAAAGGTACTGAAGCTCATCAGGCCCCACTGCATCAGCAGGATGCTCATCACCCGTCCCCGGTACTTGTCATCCACGTAATGCTGAATGAGGGTGTTAGCCAGGGCCATTCCTCCGGCCTGGCCCAGTCCAAAGAAGACAATCAGGGCCAGGGAATAATACCAGGAGCTTGAAAAGGAGAACCCGGCCAGGGCCAGGCCCAGGATGAGGCCGGCAACCAGCATCATGAGCCCCCGCTTCTTGTTGGGCAGCGAAGCGAGAACCAGGGAACCGACAATGGCGCCGCCACCGGAGATACCCATTAATACTCCCATCCCAGTCGCCCCGACTTTCAGGATATCTTCGGTGAAAATGGGCAGCAGCTGCATTAAAGGCATCGCCAGTATGATGTTGAGCAGGGCGAAACCAAGCACGAGCAGTATTGTTGTCTCATGCCAGACATATTGAAGCCCTTCTTTTATGCTGGCAAGGGCTCCACTGCCCCGGCTTGCTATTGTGCTGGTATGGGGCAGCATAAAGACGAAGACTACGGACACGATATACAAGCCGGAGGTAACGTAGTAGACGGCTCCAAAGTCGTAGGCGTCAATAAGGAAACCAGTCAGGGCCGGGGCAAAGAGACGCAGAACATTGGCTCCCATTGCCCCCAGCGATATGGCGTTCATCAACTCGTTTCCATTGACTATCTCAGGGATGATAGCCTGGCGTGACGGCATCATCAGGCCCATAATCGTCCCTTGAAAAATTGAAGCCGCTACCAGTATCCACCAGGAGCCGGCATTTTCAGCGCTCAGGTATCCCAAAGAAAGGGCAACACCGACGCTTATTGTAACCACCGCCGAGGCTGCCTGCCCGATGAGCAGAACATATTTTTTCTGTACCCGGTCAGCGATAACTCCGCCAAAGAGGGACAAAACGAGCATTGGTATAGCGTGGGCCAGGGATAACGCTCCCAGAATGGCTGCTGAACGGGTCAGGCGATAGATGAGGAGGGAACGGGCCATCATTTGCATGTTCATGGCCCCCATTTGTCCCAGCAAACCGCCGTAGTAAATACGGTAGACTGGATTCTTGAAGGAGCGGAAGGTCTGACGACCAAAGGAAGTTTTACTGCTGCCGGGCCCTATCCCCTCATCCCGGGACTCACCCATGCGATTATTCACTCAATAAATCCTGAGCTTTCGGTTTCATGGAAACAGCTATTATCTGAATGGAGAGTTAAGCTTTTGCCTGTATGCCCCATTTCGCACTCATAGTCTACACCGCCAATCCCTTGAGAGCAAATGGAGACACCCTAATTATCCTGTCAGACTAATATTATGCCCGGACCATTTGGAGGGGCATCAAGCCTCATTTACTACTCCGGATACAATGGCAATTCTATAGTAAAAGTAGCCCCACCTGCTTCATTGTTCCAAGCTGTTATTGACCCGCCATGACCGGATATTATTCCGTAGCTTGTACTCAGGCCTAAACCCGTGCCTTTTCCGATATCTTTAGTCGTGAAAAATGGCAGGAATATCTTGTCCAGATTTTCGTTTAATATTCCCGAACCATCATCGGCAATCGATATAAGCACCCGGCCACTTTTTATTTTATCGCTAATTTCGATATTCCCGTTACCTTTTCCCCTTACCGCTTCTTCAGCATTCAGGATAATGTTCATGAAAACCTGGGTCAGCTGGGCGGTATCACCCCGGATATAAACCGGGGCTTGTTGCAGATTCATTGTTATCTGAACACTCATTACATTCAAACGATAATTCAGCATGGAAGCAACTTTCCCGATTACACTGTGCACATTTATACGGCCCATATCAGGTTCAATCTTGCGGCTGTAGGCAAGCAAGTCTTTCATCAACTTACCGGCGCGTTGGGCTTCATCGTGTATAACCTTCAGGTCTTTTTTAGTTTGCTTTGTGTCATTAACACCTTTCATAGCAGTTTCTGAAAAAAGGACAATACTGGCAAGAGGATTACCTATTTCATGGGCGATACCAGCGGTCATTTCACCAAGAACAGCCAGTACCTGAGCGTGTTTTAACTGTTCCTCCATTTGTTGGCGGTCGGTGACATCTTGATATACTATTTGAGTCCGCGTTTTACCATCCCATTGCACCAGGTTGGGATGAGCCTCTAAACATCGAATCTGACCATCCGGTCTTACAATTTCAACTTCATACTGGGAGGGAAGCCTCTCTCCCCCAATTGCTCGCTTTCTCCTTTCCAATGACTCATCATAGCTTTTGGGAGTAAGTCGCTGATCTCTGGTCGTAGCAGCCAGTTCCTCTACACTATTGTAGCCATAAATTCTCGCGATGGCTGGATTAGAATAAAGCAGGTTTCCCTGTTGGTCGTATACACGGTAGCCCAGATTTTGACTTTCCAGTGTATTGCGGTAGTTTTGTTCAGATATCCTCAACGCTTTCTCTAGCTGGCGGCGACGCTCAAATAATTTCGCCATGATAACCCCGAATATAAGGATAAATGCCATCCCAACAGAACGTAAATAGAATTCAAAAAGGGAAACATCTGTAAAAAGTGACTCAAGCAATGTTGCTTCAGAGAACAGGAAGGAATCTAACAGGCCGTCGCCAACCCATACTAAAATGGCCAGAAGAATAGCACCAATAACAATTTTTGTCTCGGTTTTCATCTATATCTTTTAAAATAGCGCAATTATTTTTTAAGTATACAAGAGTGTTGTCCATCAAGGAAATAGGTTTCCCGGCAGACCTGCATCTCCCCGGAGCCTTTTTATTTGGTTGATGTGAGGTCAGAATAGTCGATTGTTGCCTGGCCTCAATCCCGGCTGACTATTTTAACAACATCATGAGGTGGTAAAGACTCTATGTAATAAATATCGTTACCCGCGATGGCCAGATTACCCATGTGCGGTTCGGTAATTGAGGACACCCTGACACCATAAACTCTGCCGTTCAAGACCAGTTGCTGGGACATTAACAAACCCTGCTTCAGCGCTTTCCTTTGAAGGTCTTCAGCGTAATCATCACAGTCGTAACTGCCAGATGATTCGGGGTTCAAGAGGTTAGCGCTGCCGCTGCTGTCAGCTACTATTACTGTGGGAAGACGATTTTTTTCGAGCCAATCCGTGAGTTCCGCTAAATCTTCAAACTCCCTGAATTCGTAAGCTAGTTTTTTCTCAACTTCAACAATAACAGTCACTTCTTTAATAATTTCAACAATAACCGGTACTTCTTTAATAATTTCAATTACCGTAGCAGGCGGAATGGCTTCATCAGGAACGGCGCCTGATATATCTAACCATATCTGCCCGACAATCAACTCATGGTAGTGTTCCAACAGGCGTTCATCATCAGGAATGACACCTGTTTTATGTAATCCAGCCTGCCTGTCGTTCAACCCAGGGTAGTATTCCAACAGGCGTTTATCATAATGTATTTCTGTTTGTGCAGTAACAGCCGTGTGTTCTATTCCTTCAATTTTGACAATCGTATCAATCTCAGAACCGCCAAAGCCAAAACCGGGCACCAGACTGAAAAACAGAAAAACCACGGCCATTATTCTATTCAAGCGGTTCTCTTTTATTATCATCCAGGCTATCACCACTGTATATATGAATTTATGGGTTCTCATCGCCTTATCTATCAGGCGCTTTCTATCTGTATCTTTTAATCTATAGCCTTGACGGTAAATAAAGCATAAACTCCGGCATTACTTAGGTAAACATTTCGTAAACTCAATGTTGCCCTGCCTCCCATAAACCAGATCACTGGCAGAGGCAAGGTAAACGAAAATCACCCGGATAATCAAATCGCTGGGTAATCCCCAGCCAGCGGGCCAATTTCATCATTCACCGGTTTAGTTACACATGACATCTATAATTTGTAAATGGCGCCCGGCTTATTTATACTTTATATTAGTTCCCTGAACTGATTATGTGTCAGCTTTAACCAAAACTTCCTCGCCTGAAGATACAATCTCTGCTTCAGGATGTTTACATCGGACCTGTGAGCTGACAGGGTACTTACGCGGGTAAATAACGGAAAGGACACAAAATGGGTTTAAGTTGCGGATTAGTAGGTCTGCCCTCTTGCGGAAAAACGGTAATTTTTAATGCAATCACTGCCGCGGGGGTATCCAGTTACAGCGGCTCGGAGATGAACAGGGCGGTAATCAACGTTCCCGACCAGCGTATTGACAGGCTGGTAGATATGTACCATCCCCAAAAAACAGTCCCGGCAACCCTGGATGTGGTTGACATTCCCGGCCTGAAACGGGGAGAAGGACAGGGCTTGAGGCTGCTGGGATATATCAAAGACGTGGAAGCGCTCCTCCATGTTGTCCGCTGTTTTGAAGATGAAAATGTTCCCTTCGAGCATGACGGGATAGACCCGGTATGGGATGTGGATACGGTCAATCTGGAGCTGATGACTGTCGACAGCGACACTCTTTCGAACAAGATAACCCGCCTGGCCAAGATGGTGCGGGCCGGAGATAAGGATGCCATCCGCGATGTCTCAAATTGCGAAAAGGTATATGAGGCCATCCAGGAGGGTATTCCGGCCCGCAACCAGAACCTGAATGCCCAGGAGTTGGCCAGTGTCCGGGAATGTAATCTGGTTTCACTGAAACCGGTCCTTTATATCGCCAACATTAAGTCCATGGAAGACGCCGGCAGTATTCATGTCACAGCATTAAGGGAAATTGCTCATGACGAAGGTGGGGAAATAATTACTATCTGCGGGAAAGACGAGGCTGACATTACCCAGTTCGGGATTACCGAACAGCGGGAATTCCTGAAAGACCTGGGGTTAGAAGAGTCCTCAGTGGAGCGGCTCCTTCTAGCCGCATACGGGATGCTGGGTCTTATTAATTTCTTTACCGTCGGGGAAGATGAAGTACGTGCCTGGATTTGCCGCAAGGGAGATAAGGCTCCCGTGGCGGCCGGGAAAATACACACGGACATGGAGAAGGGCTTTATCCGCATGGAAGTGATGAGTTATGAAGACCTGATAGAACTGGGGAGCGAAGCCAGCGTAGCCAAGGCCGGCCGGCAGCGCATTGAAGGCCGAGAATACGAGGTACGGGACGGCGATATTGTCACCGTACGCTTCAACCCTAGAGGATAAGAGCCAGACTTTCAGGAAATCCCCGGTAGTACTTCTAAAACCTCAGCCGCGTCTTGAATATACCTGGGACAATTCGTTTTTTTGCGACCAGACGGAATAACCCGGCCGTTAACCAAAATAAGCCTTTGACCCGAAAGGCATTCTGGCATTACTATAGTAGTGGGATATCCTCTGAAAACTTGAACAAAATCGATGGGAGGCGGTTGTGAATATTCGCCGGTTTCTGGTTCCGGGAATCGTTATCCTTGTTATTGCCGGGTTTGGCGCGCTCCTGGCTGCCGGATTGCTTATTAAAGAGCCCCTTACGGGGGCCAGTGGGGCAGCCCGGGTCAACCGACCGGCCAGCGATTTTACCCTGTCGCTCTTCAGCGGCGGCGAAATTACCCTCTCCAGCCTGAGAGGAAATCCGGTGGTAATCAATTTCTGGGCCTCATGGTGCCAGCCCTGCCGGGAGGAAGCGCTGGGTCTGGAGAAGACGTGGCAGCTGTACCGGGACAGGGGGGTAACCTTCATCGGTGTGGATATTCAGGACAAAGAAGAAGATGCCCTGGCCTTTATCGAGGAATTCGGCATCACTTATCCCAACGGCCCGGACCCTAACGGCCGGATAACCATCGATTACGGTGTGGGCGGCATTCCAATCACTTTCTTCATCGACCGCGAGGGAATAATTGTCAGCCGCTGGGTGGGGGCCGTCAGTGAAAAAATACTGATGGAGAGTATCGAGGAGCTATTGGAATGACGAACCCGAGCGCCGCTTATTGAGACTCAAAATATAACCTGTAGCATTATGAATAAACCGGGATTAATATTATTAAGTTTACTGGGGTTGATAATTTTCGGGCTGTCATCATACGGATGTGCCTCAGTGGAGCAGCTACATTCCCTGGACGAGCAGGCCCAGGAGATTTACGGCAGTCTGATGTGCCCACTGTGCCCGGGGCAGACCATTGACCAGTCCCAGAGTGAATTATCAACCCAGATGCGACTCCTGGTGCGGGAAAAGCTGGAGCAGGGTGAAACCAGGGAGGAGATTCTCCAGTTTTTCGTTGAGCGGTACGGAGAAACAGTGCTGGCGGCGCCGGTTAAATCCGGCTTCAACCTGATTGTCTGGATTACGCCTGTCCTGGTGATATTTATCGGCGGTATCGTCCTCTGGGTAATTATCAGAAGACGGGTAAGAGGTGAGACTTTTACCGGACTGCCGTCCCCAACCACGGATGACAGTTATGATGACAAATACCGTAACCAGCTTGAGAAAGACCTGAAAGACTTTGAGGAAAGAGGCTTCAGATGAGTACTAATATCAGCAGCCTCCAGGAGACGGGAACCGAGCAGGTGACACGCTGGCGGACTGTCCTGGCGCTTTTCAGTCTCCGCAGCTGGGTTATTTCGGCCATCGGGGCCGTGACTATCCTGGTCCTGATTGCCATACCAACATCCATCATAGACAATCCGTTTTTCATCAGAATGCTGCCGGTGAGACCCCAGGACTATGTAATCTGGATTACCACAGGACTGCTGGCCGGACTCATTATCGGCACTTATACCCTGGGGACTGGCAACCAGTCCGGCGGCAAGGTTGTTTCCGGGGGACTTCTCTCACTCCTGGCCGTCGGATGCCCCATCTGCAATAAACTGATACTTCTCCTGATAGGCACGTCAGGCGCCCTTACCTATTTCGCCCCTCTCCAGCTCTACCTCGGAATCGCCTCACTGGCCCTGCTGGGCTGGGCTCTGCACCTGAGGGTAAAGACTATCAGCGCTGGCTGCGCTATCAACCAGGAAAAGGGGGGAACGCCCCCAGCAATAGCGATTCAGTAATATAATAGCGTTAAACCGGCCCGTTTCGGCTTTGAATTGTTCGTTGCTATCTTATTCACTATAGACATTACATGGACTTTACAAGAGCCCTATCACGACATAGAATAAGCGGGTAACTCATTTCCTAAAAAGCCCGGTAAATATAAGGAGGCCCTTTATGAAAGTACTGGTTATCGGCGGCGGGGGACTTTTCGGTCGGAAAACTATTTTACACCTGCTCCGGGACCCGGAAATAAGCAGCGTCATTTCAATGGACCTGGCGCCGCCCAGAGAGTGGTTCCTGAAACAGATAAACGAATACAAAGACCGGTTCAACTTTGTCCGGGGGGATGTCTCCCAACTCGAGGATATCTTAAACGCGATGAGACTGTACCCGGTAGACGGGGTGGTAAACTGGGCCTTTGTGATGGGCAGTGCGGTCAATACAGACCCACGGCTGAGCACCAAGGTCAATGTCCTGGGTATGTGCAATGCCTTTGAGGCCGCCAGATTGATGGGGGCCAACCGGGTGGTTTACGCCAGCTCCGAGACAGTATACGGCCCTCAGGAGAAATACGGCGACCGCGAGATAACCGAGGACGACCCGCTTTATCCCAGTCATTCCTATGCCGTCTGCAAACGCTTTGCCGAGATTCTGGCAGACCAGTATTCCACCCAGTACGGGATGAACTTCACCGGGGTGCGCCCCTGCATCGGTTACGGCCACGGGGGAGTATCTCCGGCCCAGTACTGGTCCGATATGCCGTCTTTTACGGCCGTGGGTAAACCCTACTCAATGGAGATGGACGGCACCAGCCTGTCGTCTCTGGTGGCCGGAGACGACCTGGGTGAATTCACCAGGATTCTGCTCAAAGCGCCGTCTTCTCCGAACCCGGTCTATAATGTGGGCGGGCCCCCAAAAAGCGGCCGGGACCTGGCTGAAGAGGTACTCAAGCACCTGCCCGATGCCAAAATAGAATTCGGGAAAACCAAGCCGCCAGCCGGTCGAGGACTTCCCTGGCTGGTCAGCATGGACCGGGCCAAAAAAGATTTCGGATTCAGCTGTATGCCTATCGAGGAAGCGGTGTTAATCCATATCAATGACGCCCGGCTGGAGGCCGGAATGGAGCCGCTGAAGGGTTAATAATTTATCCGGATTCCCGGAATGCAAGGAGGTAGAAAATGAAAGTACTGGTAATGGGTGGAAACGGCCTTTTCGGTCGGAAAACGGCCATCAACCTGGTTAAAGACCCTGATGTGGAGCTGGTTGTTTCTCTGGATGTCGCCCCCACCAAGGACTGGGTGACAAAATCAATGGGAAACAATAAAGACAAATATGTGGCTATGCGCGGGGATGTTTCCGAGCTTGAAAACATCCTGGATGCGATTAATATTCACTCTATAGATAAGATAGTAAACTGGGCCTTTCTGCTGCCCGGGGTAACCGAGAGCCAGCCCCGCCTCAGCGTCAAGGTCAATGCAATGGGTATGTGCAATTCATTTGAAGCGGCCCGGCTGACGGGCATTTCGCGGGTGGTTTATGCCAGTTCCGGCGGTGTTTACGGCCCCCAGACAGAGTACGGAGACCGTGACGTAACCGAAGACGACGCGCTGCATCCGGGCAGCGGTTACGCCCTGATGAAGCACTTCTCTGAAATAATTGCCGCCCAGTATGTTGAGCGGTACGGGCTTAAACTGACCGCCCTGCGGCCCACTATCGGCTACGGGCACGGGGCGCTTAATCCGCAGGTGATAAAATGGTACTCCGATATATGCTCGGTGCCGGCAATCGGAGAGACTTATTCCATCGATGGCGACGGCAACGGAATGGCTTCGCTGGCTTCGGCGGATGATGTGGCCGAGATTACCCGGCTGCTGCTCCATATGCCTGAATCACCCCACACGGCTTATAATGTCGGGGGGCCGCCGACCAGCCTGAAGACAGTCGGTGAAGTGGTAACAAGCTATTTGCCGGATGCAAAAATAAAATTCGGCTCCCAGGCGCCGCCGGCCGGAGGAAGATTCGGCGGGCCGCCCTCACAGGTAAGTATGGACAGGGCCAGGGAAGACCTTGGGTTTAACATGCTGCCGCTGGAAAAAGCGGTCTTAATTCATATCAATGACGCCCGTGCCGAGGCAGGGCTGGAGCCGGTGAAAGGCTGATATCACGGTAATATTAACAAAGGGGGTTTTGGTTAAATTGAACATTTCTCAGAGGGGCTAAAATGAAAAGGCGAGATTGGTATTGTGAGGATGTTTTATCTGGGAAGATAAACGTTAATAAGATATGGGAAGACGACAGAGTTTTTGTATTCCATCATCCAACCCCATCAGCGAAACGGCACGCTGTTATTATTCCTAAACAACACATTTCTTCAATTATGGATCCAATGGCGATCGATGGAGACCTCCTTGCTTCCATGGTGATCGGCGTTCAAAAAGCGGCAGTAGAAATGGGTATTAACCAAACAGGTTTCTTTGTCGAGACCAATGCCATAAATCCAGGCGTCACACCACATATGCACTGGCACATAAAAAGCTTCGAATCAAAATTATGAATAAGTTGGCATTAGAGAGCGATATGGAATTGGTTAAACCGTTTGCCCTGCAAACCGGAGACAAGATAGGGATAGTCGCTCCATCAATGCACATTATTGATGAGGAAGCAGTCGATAA
>JAZFUC010000105.1:0-7625 GCA_036446995.1 Dehalococcoidales bacterium
CCGGTGTAGTCACCGACGATGATAGCGGCCACGCTGTCCTCTTCCAGGTTCATGGCAATTCCCGTTATGTTATTGGGGAACTGAAGAAGTTCATTATACTTGGCCGTAGCCAGTCCGTGGATTTGGGCAATGCCATCTCCAATGGCTATCACGGTGCCGACGTCAACCATTTCCGTCGACATGTCAAAATTCTCTATCTGCTTTTTGATAACAGAAACAATATCCTGACCTTTTATTGTCATCTAACCTGCCCCCATTTAATAACTAAGCGTCTCATTCCCGGTTTAATTCCTTATCTGGTAATGCCGTGAATCGAGCTTTTTAACGCTTCTAATCGGCTGTGTGTGCTGCCATCCAGTAACTTGCCGCCAATTTTTACTATTATTCCGCCAAGCAAGCCGGGGTCTACCCTGGTCTGGACAAACACCTTTTTGTCCATGATATCACTCAGCCGTTCCTCCAGCTTTGACTTGTCCTCATCAGAAAGGGGAACGGCCGTGATAACCTCACCCCGTTCAATGCCCCGCTGGATATCCAGCAGGTGGTTGTATTCATCTGAAATACGCCCTATCATAGTTAGGCTGTCTCTGGCTAACAACAAACGAATCAGATTCATCGCCAGGGGGTTTATATCGCCGAGAAGCTCTGACATTAGTTTGGCTTTGGCTTCAGATGAGAGTTTATAGTTTTTCAGAGCAGCGGCCACGTTAACATCCTCGCTCAAACGAGTAATCTCGTTTAAATCGGATTGCCACTTGTCTAATTCACCTTTTTCTTCGGCAAACTGAAACACTGCCTGTGAGTACCGTTGAGCATTGACTTTCCCGGCCAACATATTCCCCCTTTGTTAGCTGGTCTAATCTTGTCTTAGAGTTGTACTTTGGTCTAGTGTTTTATCAATAAGCTGGCGGTGGGCTTCTTTATCAAGCGTTTGCCCGATTACTTTTTCTGCCACCGTGATGGTCAGGTCAGCTACTTCTTTACGCAGTTCGCTGATTGCTTCGTCTCGTTCGCGCTGAATTTCTGTGCGCGCCTTTGTTAAAAGAGATTCGGCTCCCGTTCTGGCGTCTTGTTGCGCTTTCTGTTTAACTTCATCTCCAGCGCGTACCGCCCGGTTGATTAACTCCTGGCCTTCTTTACCGGCAGCTTCAATTCGGGCTTTACTCTCTTCTTCAGTATTGGCTACCTGTTCCTTAATGTAATCGGCTTGCTCCATACTTTCCTTAACCCTGTCAGAGCGTTCATCAAGCATCTTTAATATCGGCTTGAAGGCGAACATCTTTAACAGAATAAACAGGACACCGAAAGTTACAATCTGCGCTAGCAGAGTAGACACATTTATGCCTAGGCTTGCAAGTCCTTCCATATCCTATTTACCTCACAGACCCGGTGACGCTGAGAAAATTGCCGCCGCTATTAGCGCGACGAACACCATCCCACCCAGAATCACTCCGGCAAAGAGCACCGCTATAGAATTTGGTAAACCCTGTTGTTCCATAATTAACCCTCCTAAATCCTGATACCGTTATACAATCATTGCTAGGATGATGGCGATAATCAAGGCATAAATACCAATGGCTTCCGCCAGACCTGCAATCAGGATCATATTGGTAAATATAGGGCCTCTTGCCTCAGGATTACGGGCGATTCCGGTTAAGGCCGCATAGCCTATCAGGCCAAGAGCCAGTGCCGGACCCAATAACCCGAGACTACCAACCATTCCCACCGCCAACATTTTAATGCTTTCTGGATCCATGTGTCTACCTCCTTTTTTTTAATTATGTTTATATATTGTATCTTAATGTTCTTCGCTGTGGGAAGTCACGGCCAGGGTAAGGAATATCAGTGTCAGCCCGGCAAAGATAAGCGCCTGGAGAAATCCAATCAGCATCTCCAGACCATAAAATGGCAGGGCGAATACCCAGGGTATAAGGAAAGCGGCTACCAGGAGCAGCATTTCCCCAGCCGTCATATTGCCAAAAAGACGGAAAGTAAAGCTGATTATGTGAATAAATTCGCTCAATAATTCCAGGAAGCCAATAAAAATCTCAATCAGTCCGGTTAATACCGTGCTTAAACCGCTGCCGATTTTGCCTTTGAACACCTCTCCGAGGCCCCGGAAAAAAGTACTGATATTAAGAAATTTGAGGACGTAACGAAGTTTCAGTTCTTTAAAGCCATAGAACTGGGCAAAGAGGACGGATATAATCGCTATAGCCAGCGGGGTGTTAATATCGGTGTTGGCCGGTCTGATTAAATGGACGGTTGCATCTACCCAATGACCTTCATGAAATGCGTATCCGGGAGCCGTTATTGTGCCGTAACCGGGCACCAGTCCCATCCAGGCATTAAAAGCCACATATAGGAATATCGTAGCTACTATCGGGAAGAAGCGGCGCCCATTCTTCTCACCGGCGGCGCTGACACAGAAATCATACAGCCAGCCGAGTAAGAACTCAAAGGCTGCTTGGAGCCTGTCGGGTACCATCTTGGAGCGTCGCTTGACTATCAGGGAAAAGCCTATCAGAAAGGCTACGGTAATCCATGCGGCCACCAGACTGTTGGTCAAAAAAGGACTATTAATAAAGATTCTCTCAGCAGGAAGTTCGGGGCGGGGCTGGGGAACGCTAATCCAACTGGGTAATCCAATATCACCAACAATACTTCTGCCAAGGGGACCGGCCAGTACACCAATTGCAAATAGGATAAAGACTATAAGGCCGATTAGTGCCGGGAATGGAATGCCTATAAACTTGCGTTTAGGCACTAATCGTCCTCCTTTTTTTGTTTATCATTGAAAAGAGGCAGTAACATGCGGTAAACACCGTAACCTGCGGTGATAAGCCCAAGCATTAAGCCGGCTATCACAAAAAAAGGCCCGGTATTAAACTTGGTATCTAACCATAAACCGCCGAGTACTCCCAGCAGGATTGATATACCAAAAAACCACCCCACCCCGATGAACCTAAAAGCTACAGTCCACCTGTTCATACCTCCGATAGCATAACAAATCTGTTTAATACGGTCAAGTTCTTTTTACCAGTTAACCAGGCCCTTTTTATGGATTAAACAGGTCTTGATTCCGGGGTTTGGGTTTAAAGGTTACGGATGGCCGGAACCTCTCCGAATAGCTGAAACCGGCCGCCTTTTTGACATCCCCGTATTTCTTTTTCAGTTCATCCAGGGGACCGGCGTCAAGGGCATACATCGGGCAGGCCTCCACGCAGATAACCTGTTGTTCCTGTTCAAGACGCTCCCGGCAGAGGTCACATTTCTGCATTTTGGCGTTATCTTCGCTTCCGAACTGGGGCGCGTCCCAGGGGCAGGCATTGAGGCATAATGTCCGGCATTCTTTATTACCCAGGCATTTTTCCCGGTCGATCAGCACGATACCGTCCGGCTCCCTTTTGGTAATAGCGTCAGTCGGACAGGCGGTCACGCAGGGCGGGTCGGCGCAGTGATAGCAGGGAGAAGCCAGGTAGGCCAGGAAAAGGTTGGGAAACTTGCCTTCCTCAATCGGCTCTACCCGCATCCAGTTGACCGGCCCGGCATCGATATCGTGCCAGTCCTTGCAGGCAACGGCGCAGGTATAGCAGCCGGTGCACCTGGTTTGATCGAAATAGAAACCTGTCTCTTTCATACTCTTTTATCTTTTAATCATTAGCGACGGGTTCGACCTGCACCAGGGCGGTATTCATCGGAATCGCCCCTCCCGGAGAAGGCAGGTCATTGGTCAGCACGTTGGCGCAGCCCCCCTGGTCGATACCGTCTTCATCCGGATCGTACCAGGCCCCTTCGCTTACATTGACCACGCCGGGCATTATGCGTTCCGTGACCCGGGCCGGAATGTGTATTCTTCCCCGGTCATTAAAGACGGCTACCAGATCCCCGTCGCTGATAGAGCGCGCCTTGGCGTCGTCTGAATTTATCCAGGCGCAATGGGGCTCTATTTCCCGCATCCAGGGCACGGCCTCCCAGGTGGAATGAGCCCGGGTCTTCAGATGGCTGGTCAGAAGCTGCAGGGGATACTTTTCGGTCAGGGGGTCATCATAGTTTTCCGGGGGGCTGATGTAACCGGGCAAGGGCGGGAAAAGGGGGTTGTTCATCTCCGCCATATGCTCGGAATATATTTCTATCTTGCCTGATAATGTGGGGAAGGGGTATTTCTCAGGGTTTTCTATCTGCTGTTTGAAGGAAACAATCGGTTCCGGGGTTCTTATTTTTACCGTCCCCTCTCGCTTCATTGCCTCGTAGTCCGGGATATCTTCCCGGGTGGAGGCGATGGCCCGCAGTCGCTCGTCTTCGGTCTCGTCCCCAATCGCTCCCCGGATGCCCATTTTCCCGGCAAGGAGGCGGCATATCTCAAGGTCTGATTTGGATTCGTATAGAGAATCGATGGCCTGGTTCAGATAGACATAGTAGGGAGAGCCCAGCCAGGGCGGGGCTATGTCACTGCGTTCCATAAAAGTATTGACCGGCAGCAGTATATCGGCGAATTTGGCCGTGGGAGTCATAAACTGTTCATGGACTACCACGAACTCAAGTGATTTGAAAGCCTCCACTCCCCGGCGGGTATTGGGGTTCTGGTTTATATAATTGGCGGCCACCACATAGGCCATTTTGATGTCAGCCGGATAACCACCAGCCCGGCCTCTCAGTATGGCATCGAATATCCGGGCGCTGTGAATTCGGGCGCTGGTCGGGTTGGTGCCGCCCCGCAATTTGTAAAGACTGTCCTTGCGGGGTGGGGCGCCTGCTTCAACCGGGTTACCGGCACGGCTGGGGCCGTGTCTTTCCCGGCTGGAGTAGGCTCTCATAAACCCGGAGGCGTAACCGCCGTGAATTCCGATGTTGCCGGTGATAGCCGTCAGCACGTTGGCGGCCCGGGAATACTGCTCGCCCATCGCGCTGCGGGCCGGGCCCCATCCGGCAATCAGGGCGGCCGGTTTACTGCCGGCATACTCTCTGGCCAGCTTGGTGATAACTTCGGCCGGTACCCTGGTAATCTCTTCCGCCCACTGGGGTGTCTTGGCGATGCCATCTTTCTTACCCAGTAAATAATCCCTGTATTTATCAAAACCCACCGTAAACTTGTCGATGAAAACATCATCCTGGAGGTTTTCGCTGACGATGACGTAGGCCATGGCGATAAGCATCGCGGCATCCGTGCCGGGACGGATGGGAATCCACTGGTGGGCAAAGGTGGCCGCTGAGTCCGTGTAGCGGGGGTCTACAGCCACAATTTTGATCCCCTTCTCCCGGGCCCGGGCCAGGTTAAGGCTGGTGCCGGGGTCATGAATGGTGTTGGCCGGGTCCCATCCCCAGATGATAATAAACCGGGATTCAAGAAGGTCATCCCGGGTATTGCCGGTGCGGATGGTGCCGTATGTTGCCATCGAGGCAAAAAGGGCTCCCTCGTAGGAGGCAACTCCCCAAGTGCGGGTATATCCACCTAGATTAAGCAGCAATCTGGCCACGGGACCGGCTCCATGGAGGAGGCCCTGGTTGCCCGAACCCAGGGCCAGCAATACGGAAGAGTTACCGTGTTTCTCTATTATATTGCTTAATCCGGAGGCTACGGCGTCCAGCGCTTCGTCCCAGGAGACCCGTTCGAACTGGCCCTGCCCCCGTTCCCCGGTGCGCCGCATCGGATATTTCAACCGCTCCGGTGAATAAACCCTCTGGCGGTAGGCCCTCCCCCTCAGGCAGGCGCGGAGCTGGGGCATTTCGCCGTTGTCGGTCTCCAGCCGGATAATCCGGCCGTCCCGGACATGGGCCTTGAGCACGCATCGCCCGCCGCAGTCATGGCAGCACCCGGTGGGTATAATGGTCACATCATCGGCTGACATATTAGCCACGATAATAAACTCCTCCGTCCCGTCTGTCAATGACGCTGGCAGACCAGCCTTTTCCGGATAATAAAACCCCCGCGTAATCTATCCGCGGGGGTTAAATGATGGTGTGGGGCTTTAATCTTTAAGACTTGCGCTTGTCAAAGTCTTCCCAGTCGAGGGTGTCTATGAAATCACGAAAAGCCCCCAGCTTTTTAAGTTCTTCATCGCTGACCTTCTTGCCTTCTTTGTCGAAAACCTCCCCTTCCTCAAAGATGGGTTTTCCGGTCTCTTTATCCAGCATGATACTTGCTTTATCGAGCACGGATTCGTCTACGTAAATGGGGGCCTCCACCCTTACCGCAATTGCCAGAGCATCGCTGGGACGGGAATCGACATCAACCTGGCCTCCGTCCACATCCAGGGTGATTTTAGCGAAAAAGGTGTCGTTCTTGAGTTCGTTGACAGTGACGCAATTAATGCTGGCGCCCAGTGTATCGATTATCGTAGTGAGTAAATCGTGAGTCAGCGGTCTGGCAATACTGACCCCTTGCAGCTTCATGGCTATAGCATCCGCTTCGGCGGGCCCAATCCAGATGGGCAAGTAGCGGTCTGATAATTTCTCTTTCAGTATTACTACCCGCTGGTAGTTCATCAAACTTACCCGGATGCTGTCAATCGTCATCTCTACCATAATTAATCAGACCTCCCCTAGCTTATACCAGTAAATTTAATTTTAACCCAGGCCACTCTCAGTGTCAACTTGAAAACAGTCAAACCTGTCCCTGAAAAATGGTAGATTGGTGTTGCTAATTAAGTACCCATCTGCTTTTATTTATGGTATAATGACCTGTTAAATTATCCGAACTTGGCTGAAAAGGAGTCGTAAATATGCGTGTGGGCCAGAAGGCTATTGTTTGGTTCAAAGAAGTAGGAAAAGATGACATTCCGGTAGTGGGTGGCAAGGGAGCCAACCTTGGGGAAATGACTAATGCCGGGATACCAGTACCCCCTGGTTTTATCGTTACGGCAGACACCTATTTTGCGTTTATCGAAAAATCAGGTCTTGGTACGAAAATCAAAACCCTGCTGGAGCCGCTGAATGTCCACGACAGCAAACAGCTTCAGGATATCGCCCTGAAAATACAGGAACTTATTAAAGGGGCCGATATGCCCGCCGAAACGGCTCGAGAAATAGAAAAAGCCTATCTGGAAATGGGTAATGGCTACGTGGCGGTGCGTTCATCGGCCACCGCCGAAGACCTGCCGGAAGCCTCATTTGCCGGTCAACAGGCCACCTTCCTCAATATCCAGGGAGGAAAAAATGTGGTGAGGGCTGTCCAGAAATGCTGGGCTTCTCTCTTCGAGGCACGGGCTATCTTTTATCGTTATGACCAGGGCTTTGATGATCTTAAAGTTGGTATTGCTGTGCCGGTCCAGCGAATGGTGCAGTCTGAATCTTCCGGAGTGATGTTCACTATAGAGCCGACTTCCAGCAACCGGGAACAAATTACCATCGAAGCTATTTTGGGACTCGGGGAAATGATTGTTTCCGGGGATGTTACCCCTGACCATTATTCCGTCAGCAAAAACGGAATGAAAATCATAGACAAGGAAATTAAGAAGCAGGAATGGAAACTGATAAGGCAGGAAGGGTCATCCGGCGTCGAGAATAATGTCAAGGTGGTCCTCACTCCTGAAGAACAGGCGAGCCAGAAAATAACCGATGCTGACATAATACACATAGCTGAAATGGGGCAACGGCTGGAAGACCACTACCGCTTCCCCCAGGAT
>JAZFUC010000106.1:0-3729 GCA_036446995.1 Dehalococcoidales bacterium
GAAATTTCCTATTTTGATAGTGTTCATCCTCCTCCCCGGCTCCACAAAAGACGAAGGCGTGCTTGGGAAATATTACCCTGAACCAGTTTGATATTTAGTATAAATCACGTAACCGGAATGACCAAAAGATCCCATTATGCCCAATAGAATCGGGGTTCAAGCGCGGGACAATATTGACAGGTGCTTTACCCTCTAGCTACAAGTAAATAAACCGGGACGTTCGTTATACATAAAAACCCTGCCTGGGTTGGTGGCGCAATTGGCAAGGGCTTAAGGTCGTTCCGTCAAGGCCAGCGGGGTGAACTTGACGATGCTAATGAGGGTGAAGAAATAAAGTAACCCATCAGAAAAAGGCTGAAATAAGGGACAGACAGTCCCGCAAGTAACTTTAAACAAAGACTAGCCGATCATCCCGGTGTATTTGGCCGGTAAATAGCCGAATGACAAGTCATTCGGAACTCTATCCGGTATTGTTTGCTGAATAGCGCCGTTGACTCTTATGTTCCTCTTTTGATAAAGCTCTTCCGGTGTTTTACCCGTCAACGCCGCCCTCCGTTTTTATCGCTGAAAGAAAAGAGGCTGGAGAGAATAAACTCTCCAGCCTCTTAAGTTCCGGATTACTGATACTTTGCGAATTAATACCCCATTGATTCCTTCAGTTCAGTATCAATCCAGTGATACCTGAGGAACCGAGTGCCACCTTCGCCATGGTAGTCCTTCACCCACGGCTGCCACATATTGTATGTGTAGGGTGTGGGGCGTGGTATCACGCGGGCCTGTTCCATGAGGTAGGTCTGCATTTCTTTGAATGATTGGTAAACTGCAGGCATATTTGAAACTGCGTTCCTCTGAACATCTTCAAAGACGCTTTCAATGTACGAGTCGCTTCCCGGAGGGTCGTTGGTGTAGCTGGAGTTGTCCCAATTGGCGCCCCTGATACCTGCGAAGTAGTAGAGCACCGGGAAAATCCGCCAGGAGAAGCGGTAAAGCAGTTCATCGTGACTCCTGGTGGTGACTATAGTGTTAAAGGCACCGTACTCCAGAGGTTCAATTTCCAGATCAATACCCACCTTGGCCCACATATCCTTGAAAAGAGAAAGATCATCGACCTCTACCGGACCATTTGAAGAGGTTACTTTGGCCTTGAAGCCGTCAGGGTAACCGGCTTCGGTCAATAGCTCTTTAGCCCGTTCCGGGTTGTAGCTGTAAAGGTCCTGAACTGCCTGGGGCTGCTCACTTAAAGGCGTGAATGATTCCGCGAAGTTCTTGTTCCAGGGGATAACGTCTATCTCGGCATCGCCGTCATAAAGGTCGTCCTTCAGTGTCTGGAAATCTGTGGCCATCATCATCGCCTGGCGAACGCGGATATCGTGGAAAGGTAAGTCCTCCTTGTCCGTCCGCATACCGATAATCCAGGGGATATTGCCAAGGTATTTCACATACTGCATGTCATTGTTTTCGCCTATCAGTTGTAGCGCCAGCTCCCTGGCGACGCCGGAAAGCATATCAACCTTGCCTGTACGGAGAGCGGCAATCTGAGTAGACGTATCTGCGATGACCAGTTCAATGAATTTATCAACATAGGGCAACTGGTCTCCCTTACCGGGGCCTACCGGATTCCTGTCCCAGTGGTCTGGATTCCTGGTTAGCGTTACGGAACTGGCGCTCACAAAGTCTTCCAGCATAAAGGGTCCCGTTCCCACCGCGTTCCGCCAGTCTAGCAGGTTGCCAAATTCTTCTATTACTTCACGGGGGAACACGTTGCCATGCCCGCCGCCCTGAATCATAAAGAACCAGATTGCCAGCGGTTCAAGCGGAACCTTGATGGTCACCTGCCACGGGCCCGTTTTTTCGATAGTCATGGCAGCAGCCCCAGCCGGCTGGGCAACATTGACCCATGAACTTTTTAAATCCTTGGACCTGTTAAAGCTGTAGATGATGTCGTCAACGGTCATTTCCCGTCCGCCCATTATCCTTCCGGCATCGCTGTCCACTTCTTGCCAGTGCACTCCCTGGCGAATATTCAATATCCATGTCGATTGGTCAGGGTTTTCCCAGCTTTCAGCCAGCTGTGGATAGTAGTAATCTTCCAGGCTCGAACTACCCGGAGGCCAAAATACGACATTACTGCCGGCTGCCCCTCTCGTCCAGTCAGAGGTCATATACTGCTCGTAAATCCGACCGCTGCCGTAGGCCTGTCCCCCGGCAGGGCTAGCCTGGGTATCCCAGTTCCCCGGGTCCCTGACAATGGCCGTTGTAAGGGTGCCGCCGTATTTCGGCCTGTCGGCGGATTCTACCTCCTCCTCTTCTACAACTTCCTGTTCCTCTTCTTCCTCTTCCACCTCGGCTGTACCGCATGACACTACCACCAATGACAGCGCCATCAGGCAGCTGACAAATAACCAGAGAAACTTCTTTTTCATTCTGTCTTGCCTCCTATTTTACCCGTTCCTAAAGCCCATACCGGCTTTTCATTTCAGACTCATATCCTTTGTCCTGTTAAAACACAGTTGAAAACCCGGTGCTCGCTCCAGACTGTTTGTTCGCTTAATATAATCATATTTACGCAGTGTGTCAAGAATATTGCACAAAATGACCGGATATTACCTATATTTTGGAGATATATATCCTGCGAGACAGAAAAAGAGCGTTGCTAAATGAAGCAACACCCGAGTGGGTAACCTTGCTGGACCGGCAGGTATTTATCCCACTTCAGGCGGTCTGCGGTAATGAGTTTGCTGCTCGAAGGAATAAGCCAGTTCAATCAGGCGCGGTTCTTCAAATGCCCGGGCCAGAAATTCAATGCATACCGGGAGTCCTTCATCAGTGAAACCGGCAGGCACCACGATGCTGGGAAAGCGGGCGCGAGCGCCCAGACCGGTAGTAACGGTTCCGGTCTGCGTTTCACCAATTAATGCGGGTGGTTCCTTGACAGCCGGGTAAACCAGGGCGTCCAGATTATGTTCGGCCATCACCTGATGAATGCCTGTTTCCGCCAGCTTCTGGGCGAATGAAAGTGTCTTCAGGTAACTGATGTCCTCCTGGGGCGGGGCGGCCTGTAAAGCATCTGTTACCATTTTTATCACATGCGCTCCTACTTTCCCCGATTCAGCCAGTTCCCGGAAACTTTTTATCGGGGCAGCATCTCCAGCCCACCTGAGAAACTCATTGAAAGCGGGCTGCCACTCCGCCTGGCCTTCAAAGACATATTTCTCGCGATTGGTTATATCGGCCAGGTGGGGTACTTCCACCGGGTCGACCACAGCGGCTCCAAGAGACCGCATCTTTTCAATGGCCGTGTTAATCACTCCATTTACCGCCGCGGAGCTGTCTGTTTCGGTACCAAAAAGCTCCCTGACAATCCCGATTCTGGCGCCACCCAGCCCGTCTTTATTCAGGAAGGCAGTGTAGGTTTCCGGAATTTTCCGGACGCTCGCGGCCGTGCTAGGGTCGGCCGGGTCGTAACCGGCTATCACATCCAGTACTATAGCGGCATCAGTAACCGTCCGGGTTATCGGCCCGGCCGTGTCCCGACTGGGCGAGATGGGTATCAGACCCGTGCGGCTGACAAGGCCGACGGTTTGCCTGATGCCCACCAGTGAATTAAAAGCGGCCGGCACCCTGATTGAGCCGGCCGTATCTTCACCGATACCGGCAACACCCATTTCCGTGGCAACCGCCACCGCCGTCCCCCCGCTGGAACCGCCCGGCTGCCTGTCAGGCGCATAG
>JAZFUC010000107.1:0-11517 GCA_036446995.1 Dehalococcoidales bacterium
GTAAATACGAACCTGGTTGAACTGCTGATTATGATTGACGCCCTTAAAAGGGCCTCGGCCGGCCGTATCACGGCCGTCATGCCCCAATATGCTTACGGCCGCAGTGACCGGAAAGACCAGCCCCGCATACCGATAACCGCCAGACTGGTTGCCGATCTGCTGACCGCCGCCGGGGCAAACAGGGTCTTAACGGTGGACTTGCATTCGGCCCAGATACAGGGATTCTTTAACATTCCGGTCGATGAATTGACCGCCGTTCCGCTGTTGTGTGATTATGTCAATCAAAAGAACTTTCATGACCTGGTAGTGGTCGCCTCTGATATCGGTATTTCCAAGCGTGCCCGCGACATAGCTGCCCGGCTTAATGCTCCCCTGGCTATTATTGAACAGAGGCGTCTTGATAATGCTGACCATAAAGAAGCCCTAAATATCATCGGTGAAGTAGAGAATAAAATAGCCGTCATAGTTGACGATGAAATAGACGCTGGCGGCTCTCTTATTAACGTCGTAACTGCTGTGTTGGAACAGGGCGCCAGGGAAGTATACGCCTGCGCTACTCATCCCGTGTTTTCGGGTCCGGCCATTGAGAGAATAGCTGCCAGTCCGGTGAAAGAGGTGATTGTTACCGACACTGTGCCGATCCCGGAGGAGAAAAAACTGGATAAAATTACCGTGCTGCCAATGGCCCCCTTGCTGGGTGAGGCCATCTCGCGCATCCACAGCGGGCAGTCTATCGGAGCGCTTTTTAATAACAGGTGAGGGATTTTAAATAATGTTGAAATGGCTGGGTAAACTGGTCGATTCGAACGAAAAAGAACTGAAGCAGTTGGGGCAGATAGTAGACAGGATAAATGAGCTGGAGCCCGGATTAAAATCGCTGTCCGATGCCGAACTTAAAGCAAAGACGCCTGAGTTTAAGGCTCAGTTGGCAGAAGCTACCGCTAAAATTCGAGCAGAATTGACTGAAATACAAAAAGAGCTAGAAAAAGATAGGCAGCAAACAGACAAGAAAGAAGAGTTGACAACTCAGTACCAGCGTCTCGAACAGAAAATAAAGCAGCTGGAGAAGGATATCCGGGAAGTTCAAAATGAACTTTTAGATGAACTGCTGCCTGAAGCTTTTGCCCTGATACGTGAGACGGCCAACCGGGTATTGGGCGAGCGCCATTATGATGTCCAGCTTATGGGCGGTATCATCCTTCACCAGGGAAAAATAGCCGAGATGAGAACCGGCGAGGGCAAGACACTGGTGGCCACTTTGCCCCTTTATCTCAATGCCCTGAGCGGACGGGGATGCCACCTGATTACGGTTAATGATTACCTGTCCAAGAGGGACCATCACTGGATGGGACCCGTTTTCCACTCGCTGGGAGTCACCGTGGGCAGTATCCAGCACGAGGCCTCTTTTATTTACGACCCGGAGTACAAATCGGAAGAAGATGAAAGATGGGACTTTTTACGACCGGTAACCAGGCGCGAGGCTTACGAGGCAGACATAGTCTACGGCACCAATAATGAGTTTGGGTTTGATTATTTGAGGGACAATATGGTGGTAGACCTGGTCCGGGCTGTACAGGGCCCCCAGAAATACGCCATTGTCGATGAGGTGGACAATATCCTTATCGATGAAGCTCGAACCCCTCTGATTATCAGCGGGCCGGCGGAGGAAGCCGGGCAAAAATACGAGATATTCGCCAGACTCATTCCCCGCCTGCGCCAGGATGAGGATTATACCCTGGAAGAAAAACATAATTCCGTTGCCCTTACAGAGGACGGTATTGTAACGATAGAAGGCCTCTTAAAGAGGGAGGGGCTGCTGCAATCCCCCAATCTTTATGACCCTGAGAACCATGCCCTCACCCGTTACATGGAAAGCGCCCTGAAGGCTTACGTCCTCTTCAAGAGAGACCGGAATTATGTGGTGCAGGACGGACAGGTGGTTATCGTTGACGAATTTACCGGCCGGCTGATGCCGGGCCGGCGCTATTCAGAGGGGCTGCACCAGGCCATCGAAGCCAAGGAAAAAGTGAAGGTGCAGCGGGAAACGATGACCTTTGCCACTATCACCTTTCAGAACTATTTCCGGATGTACGATAAGCTGGCCGGGATGACTGGAACGGCTATAACCGAGGCGGAGGAGTTTTACAAAATATACAAGCTTGAAGTGGTGGTTATTCCCACCAACAGGCCGATGATAAGGGAAGATTCAACCGACCGTGTTTACAAGGATGAAAACGACAAGTTCAGGGCGGCGGTGCGCGAGGTGGAAGAACTGCACAAGAAGGGGCAGCCGGTGCTTATCGGCACCGTGTCAATAGACAGGTCGGAAGTTATCAGCGAGCTGCTGAAGAGAAAGGGCATTCCCCACAAGGTGCTGAATGCCAAGGAGCACGAGAAAGAAGCCAGCATCATCACCCAGGCGGGAGAATCCGGGGCGGTGACCGTGGCCACTAATATGGCCGGGAGAGGTGTCGATATTGTCCTGGGGGGGATTCCTGAAGGTAAAAGCCAGCAGGAATGGCAAAAGGCGCACGATAAGGTAATCGAACTGGGCGGGCTTTTTATCCTCGGCACCGAGCGTCACGAGGCCAGGAGAATCGATAACCAGTTGCGGGGCCGGGCGGGCAGACAGGGTGACCCGGGCCAGTCCCGTTTCTATGTTTCGCTTGAGGATGATGTGGTCGCCCGGTTCGGCGGGGAACGGATTAAAGGCATAATGGCATGGGCCGGCATGGATGATGATACCCCCATTGAGAATAAACTGATTTCCCGCTCTATTGAAAACGCTCAGGTAAAAGTGGAAGGCTACCATTTTGACCTTCGTAAACACCTGGTTGAGTATGATGACGTCGTCAACCAGCAGCGGACGATTATTTATGGCGAACGCCGGAAAATACTGAGCGGAGCCGATCTTAAAACAAACATCCTTTCGATGATAACCAGCGAGCTGGAGGGTATTTTCCCGACCCACATCGGCAACGGATATGAGGACGAACATGATATTGAGGCATTGATTGCCGATGTGTCCACCATTCTACCCTTGCCGCCTGAGCTTAATGCCAAAGCTCTTGCCTTGCTCGATTCGGATGAGATAGCGAGTAAAGTAATCGAGCAGGCGGAAGCTCTTTATGAACGGCGTGAGCAGGAGATCGGGGCGGAGGATATGAGGGTGCTGGAACGACTGATTATGCTGCGTACCATTGACAGTCTGTGGATAGAACACCTGACGGCGATGGAGCATATGCGCCTCGAGGCGGGCTGGCAGAGCCTGCGCCAGGTGAAAGCGGTGGACGCCTACAAGAGTGAAGGATTCAAGCAGTTTCAGGTTTTATTGGAAACCATTCAGCATGATGTGGCTCATACGATATTCCACTCCGGTATTACCCGAAAGGAAGCTCCCCGGCAAGCGCCGTCACCCATGGCCAGAGCCGCCGCTGCCAGCGCGGGCGCGACGGCCACCGGACAACGGCCGAAAGCGAGCGGTAAAAAAGTGGGCCGCAATGACCCCTGCCCCTGCGGCAGCGGTAAAAAATTCAAGCATTGCCACGGGAATTGAACAACAGCGAAATTGCCGAAAATTTTGATGAAATAGCTGGCCTGCTCCGGGCCGGGAGAGAGAATGTTTTCAAGATAAGGGCCTACCGGACAGCCGCCGCAGTAATCCGGGACCTTCCGGAACCGGTTGAACAAATGGTCAGGGAAGAACGGCTGAGAGAAATCTCCGGTGTGGGAGAAGCAATCAGCAAGAAGATTAACGAATTGGTTGACACCGGGCAACTCGAGTACCTGCAAAGGCTGAGGGATGGGCTCGCTGAGGCTAAAGATGGTCAAAGTTGATAAAAAGCAAGAGACAAATCAACTAACCGGGCAAAATGATAAAAAAATTATCAGACGCTTGGAACAGGCTATCATCGGCGGCCAGCACTGGTATCGGGCTTTGCTTGAAGCCATCGGTCTCTGGGAAACAACGGAGGAAGAGGTTGACGGCCGCAGTTATCACTACCTTACCGGGGGTGAAGCTTTTGACTGGCTGCTGCTGGCCGAACGCCTTTGCCAGACAGTCGATAGTCTGATACCTGAACAGGAAAAAACAGCCCTCCTGTTTCACGCCCACCCACCGCTTAATCTGCCCCTGAAAGAGTTTAAGGACGCTATCGGCGCCACCAAGTATAATCAGTATCTGAATTACTTTTACGGAATAACCGTGGAGGAAGCCCTGAACACGGCTGTGGAAGAAGAGGTGCGCAAAGAAAGGCGGTCATACGGCCTTTACCGGGAAAGGGACACTGCCAACGAAGCTTACCGCCGGATATACGGGTCAACAAAAGGTATTCTGCTCAGGCGGTTTCGAAAAGCGCGGGGTTATCCCCAGCTTAATTCCATCAGCCTGGAGCGGCTCAAGGAATTTACTTACTGGCTGTTCAAGCAAAGACTGCTGAAAAGCGACAAAGCAAAGGTTGCCAGCGACACCCGGAAAGCGCTCAACTGGCTGGAGAGCAGGGGATATAAACAACCGGCGATCCCGCTTGATGCCAGCCCGGAAGAAACCGGGTTTATACTACCGGGACCGGCTAAACGGCCGGATTTATGATGTCCCTTTGGGTGCCTTGACTACCAGTACCGGCATGTGTCCGCTTCTGAGCACCCGGTCAGTAACACTGCCGAAGGTTAAACGGCTGAGGCCGGAACGTCCGTGACTGGACATTGCAATCATATTCACTTTAACATCGTCCGCAGCGTCGATAATTTCATCCACAGGGTTGCCGACAGCTACTCTTACCTTGGTGGTGGCCCCCGCTTTTCTCAGGGGTTCACCTACTTTTTCCAGGTACGCTTCGGCCTGCCCTTTCATTTTCTCGATTTCCTGTTCGGTATAAGGCACTCGGGCGCTGGCTTCTCCGGCGACAACATAATACGACAGTGAAGACATTACCTGGAAAAGGGTCACCTCTACCTTGGTCCCCGGCTGCATCTTGGTTACAAGTTCCTCCACATAGGGCAGAGCAGCTTCCCCAACCTTGGACCCGTCCAGTGGTACCAATATTTTCTCCGCCATATTTCCCTCCCTAATATTTAAGTAGCTGCTGTCTCAACCGCTCCAGTTTATTAATTAAAGAATAGCATTTCTGTCGTTCTTTCTCAACGATATCCGGGGGCGCTTTGGAGAGGAAGTTTTCATCCTTGAGTCGGGCTTCCAGGCGGGTTACCTCGGCGCTGGTCCCGGCAATCTCTTTTTCCAGTTTCTTCTTTTCTGCCTCCGCATCCACCATGCTCTCCAGGGGTATAACTACCTCTGTCCCGGTAAGCACCAGGACAAGGGCGTTTTCTTCCCCGCCATCTTCCTGCCTGGTATCCTGGATACTGACCGGCCGGGCTCTGGCCAGGGCCTCGATTGACGGAGCGTGGGGAGTTATAGCTTGAGTAAGTTCGCCGGCGTAAATCCGGGCTTCAATCCACCGGGAGTTTTCTACTTTATGCTCGGTGCGGGCGTTACGGATTGAGCGGACTATCTCAATAATTGATTCCATAACCTGCTCCGAGCCGGAATCAATTGCCCCGGCAGTGGTTTCCGGGTAGGGAGCAATCATTATCGACTCGCATTGCTGCCAGTCGGATGGCAGATGCCGTTTGAGGTTCTGCCACAGTTCCTCGGTTACAAAGGGCATATAAGGGTGAAGCAGACGCAGTGATGTTTCCAGAACGTGGACCAGGACCGGAAGCGGCGAAAGCGTATCTTCCGATGTGGAATGCAGCCTTATCTTGGCCAGTTCAATGTACCAGTCGCAATACTCGCTCCAGAGAAAGTCATAAAGCTGTCTCTGGGCCTCTCCGAACTGGAAATCATCCATCAGGCCTGTTACGGTGGCGACGGTGCGGTCAAGCCGACTCAGTATCCAGCGGTCCTCCACCGGGAGCGAGTCCCGCCGGATTTCCGTGGCGGTTTGCCCGTCGGCAATGTTCCTGACCACGAACCGGGTAGCATTCCACAGCTTATTGGCAAAATTGCGGCTGGACTCCATCTTGGAGGTGGACAGCCGGGAATCATTGCCCGGTGAAGTGCCGGTGGTAAGGGCGAACCGCAAAGCGTCCGTGCCGTATTTCTCCATCGAAATCAGGGGGTCGACTACATTACCCTTGGTCTTGCTCATTTTTTCACCCTGGTCATCCCGTATAAGTCCGTGCAGGTAAACGGTATGAAACGGAATCTTCCCGGTGTTTTCAATGCCTAGCATTATCATCCGGGCCACCCAGAAGAAGATGAGGTCGTAGCCCGTCTCCATAACTGAGGTGGGATAGAAATAATTCAGGTCTTCGGTATCATCGGGCCAGCCCAGTGTGGAATGAGGCCAGAGACCGGAACTGAACCAGGTGTCAAGCACATCCGGGTCTTGCTCGATATTGGAGGAACCGCATTTGGGGCAGGTCCCCGGTGTCCCCGCGGAAATGATTATTTCCTCGCAGGCCAGGCAGTACCAGACCGGGATGCGGTGACCCCACCAGAGCTGCCGGCTGATACACCAGTCGTAGATGTTCTCCATCCAGTTGATATAGACCTTGGTGAAGCGCTGGGGGACTACCTTTATGCTGCCGTCACGCACGGCTTTTATAGCCGGTGCGGCCAGAGGTTGTATTTTCACGAACCATTGTTTACTCACCAGCGGCTCGACGATTGTCTGGCAGCGCTGGCAGTGGCCGACAGAATGGTTATAGTCCTCCGTTTTCACCAGCTGCCCTGATTCAACCAGGTCTTTTACTATTGCCACCCGGGCATCGAAACGGTCCATCCCTTGATACGGGCCGGCGTTCTCATTCATTGTCATATCCTCATTGAGGATGTTTATAAAGGAGAGGTTTTGCCGCTGGGCCACTTCAAAGTCGACCGGGTCATGGGCCGGGGTTATTTTGACGGCCCCGGTACCGAACTCGGTACTGACGGCTTCGTCGGCAATGACGGGGATTTCGCGGTTGACCGCCGGCAGCACCACATTTTTACCGATGTAACTCTTGAAGCGGTCATCATTCGGATTAACGGCCACGGCCGTATCCCCGACGATTGTCTCCGGCCTGGTGGTGGCGACAACGATAGAGCCGCTCTCTCCAGCCAGGGGGTAGCGAACATAGTACAGGTGCCCGCTCAGGTCCATGTGGTCCACCTCAAGGTCAGAGAGGGCGGTGCCGCAGCGGGGACACCAGTTTATGATACGCTCGCCCCGGTAAATAAGGCCTTTGTCGTAGAGATGTTGGAAGGTGGTCATTACCGCCCGGCTGGGGCCTTCGTCCATCGTGTAACGCTCCCGGCTCCAGTCGCAGGAAATGCCAAGTTTCTTATGCTGGTTGGTGATGGTCTGGCGGCACTCTTTTACCCACTGCTGCATCCGTTCCAGGAATTTTTCCCGGCCCATCTGGTGACGGTCCGTTCCCTCCGCGGCCAGCTGCCGCTCAACAACCACCTGGGCGGCGATGGCCGCATGGTCGACGCCGGGCAGCCAGAGGGTGGGTTCGCCCCGCATGCGGTGCCAGCGGGTCATTATATCCTCCAGGGCGGCCGTGATGGCGTGCCCCATGTGTAACTCACCGGTGACATTGGGGGGCGGCATAATAATGACGAAGGGCTTTTTATCCGGGTCGATTACCGGCTCGAAGTAATTATTTTCAAGCCAGAACCGGTACCACTTGTCTTCGATATTACCCGGTTCGTAAGCCCGGGGCATCTCATCTTGAATTTCAGGCGCCTGTGTCATAATTCCCTTTCTTCAATTTTATACTAAATTACAAAACCGTTCCTTTTCGATTGCTAATTGCCTTCTTACTGTCATTTCCGCGAAAGCGGGAATCCATATTAGAACCCTGCTTTCGGAGGGGTTTCAGGAAGAAGCTTTGTCTCTCTGTTATGCTAAACCAGCAGCTTAACAACCCTGTCCAAAATCTCGTCTGCCACTTCTCTTTTACTCATCAGGGGCAGGTCTTCTAACGTGCCTGCTCTGTGAATCAGGGTCACTTTATTGGTGTCAACGTCAAAGCCGCTGTCATCAGCCGTTATATCGTTGGCTGCGATAAGGTCCAATCGCTTTTCTACCAGCTTTTTTTGAGCGTTTTTTACCAGGTCTTCGCTTTCAGCCGCGAATCCCACTTTTATAAAATCATCGGGGAGTTCCAGCAGGAAGTCTTCGTTTTCCACCAGTTCCAGAGTCAGCTTCCCTGCCCCTTTTTTGATTTTATACCCGGCCGGATTTACCACCCGGAAATCGGATACGGCCGCTGCCATTATCAGGGCATCCGTCCCGGCGACTGCTTTCAAAACGGCCTCTCTCATCTGGGCAACAGTCCTGACCCGGATGACCTCCATATTCTCCGGTACGGGGATAGTGGCCGGAGCGGTAATCAGGGTGACATTTGCCCCCCGGTCCCGGGCCGCCTCGGCCAGGGCGTACCCCATCTTCCCCGATGAGCGGTTGCCGATGTGACGCACGAGGTCTATCGGTTCCTGGGTGCCTCCGGCCGTGATGACAAAGTGGCGGCCTTGTAAATCATTTTTATCCACCCGCCGCCTGCTCGATGGTCTCGATTATTTTCTGGTTTTCCGCCATTCTCCCCATCCCCATCTTTCCGGAGGCTAAACGGCCGTATTCGGGCTCGATTATTGTAAATCCCCTGGCTTTGAGCTTGGACAGGTTTTCCTGAGTGACGGAGTTGCGGAACATATTTACATTCATGGCTGGCGCCAGGATTACCGGCGCTTCCGTGGCCAGCACGGTACAGGTCAGTGAATTATCGGCCAGGCCGGCCGCCAGCTTGGCGATGGTGTTGGCCGTTGCCGGAGCTATCACTACCAGGTCGGCCTCCTCGGCCAGGGCGACATGCTCGATGCTGAACTCACTGGCAGGGTCGAACATATCTGTCACCACCGGCTGGTTGGTCAGGCTCCGCAGAGTCAGAGGGGTGATAAACTCGGTGGCCGCTTCGGTCATAATTACTTTTACAGTGGCCCCGGCCTGGGTCAGCTTGCTGGCCAGTTCTGCTGATTTATAAGCGGCGATGCCGCCGGTTATGCCCAGTATTATTGTTTTATCAGCCATCATAACTTGCTTCCATTACTAAGAGTGGTTCCTGTTCATTTCGTAGATTAACCTCAGACCGATAAGGGTAATATCAGGGTTTACGGAGTCTATCACTGATGTTTCTTCGGACATTAACGAAGCGTAACCCCCGGTAGCGACCACAGTAGCTTTTTCCCCGAGTTCCTGCTGGATTCGGGTTACAACGCCCTCGATAAGCCCCGCGTATCCGAAAACTATCCCGGACTGCATGGCGCTGACAGTATCGGTGCCGATAGCCCGCTCAGGATGGAGAAGTTCAACCCTCGGCAGCGAGGCCGTCCGGGCATAAAGCGCTTCAGACGCAACAGCTATGCCGGGAGCAATAGCTCCTCCCATCCAGTCACCTTCCCTGGATACAGTATCGAAAGTAGTGGCTGTCCCAAAATCGATAACAATTACCGGGCCGGTGTAAAGATGATGAGCAGCGGCGGCATTAGCGATGCGGTCAGGCCCGACTTCCTTGGGGTTGTCAAAATGAATGCGCACCCCGGTCTTTACTCCGGCGACTATTATAAGGGGCGTGGTTTGAAAATACCGGAGAGAAATGTCAGTAAAGGCGGTTGTCAGAGGTGGGACGACGCTGCCGATGGCTATATCCTTGATGTCAGATGTTTTTATCTCTCTGTGCTGCAGTAAGTTGAGCAGTAAGGCGGCGTACTCATCCGCCATCCGGTTGATATTTGTTGCCATGCGCCAGGTGGCACGGAGTTGCTCTCCTTCAAAGACGCCGTAGGTTATATTGGTATTACCGATATCTATAGTCAGCAGCATGGTCTTTTTCCTGCCTAATTGCCGGATAGCTCTTCCTTTAATTTTTTAATAGCCAGCGGCAGTTCCGGTAAAAGGTCGGAGGCGATCATGCCGGTATCACCCATTTTTTCTCTGACAGTTTCACCGGCCAGGCCGTGGATATAAACGCCCGCGGCGGCGGCTTCGGCGAGAGGCAGGCCCTGCCCGGCCAGTCCGGCGACAGCCCCGCCCAGGACATCACCGGTGCCGGCCGTGGCTAACCCGGGATTCGCCCAGGGGCTTATCTTTATAGAGTTATCCGGTGACGCTACCACGGTATAGGCTCCTTTTAAAATGACCGTTTTGTGCCACTCCTGAGACTGTTTTCCCCCTAAACCGGCCCGGTCGGACTGTATTTTCTCCACCGGCTCCCCGGTCAGTCTGGCCATCTCGCCGGGATGTGGGGTAAGTATAGCATTATCGGTAAAACGTCGCCACCAGTCAGGAACTCCGGCCAGTATATTAAGGGCATCGGCGTCGATTACGACCGGAGGCAGAGCCTTGTTTCCGTTTAAGAGGAGCGACCTGACAAAGCGAGCCGTTGAGGGGTCCCGGCCCAGTCCGCAGCCAACCAGCAGAGCGTCGTAATTACCCAGTTCTTCCGTCACCGCGTCCACCGCTTCTTCAGATATTGCGCCGCTTTCTGTTTCGGGCAGGGGCAGGTAGGTGGCTTCGGTCAATCTGGAGGCGATGATTGGCACCAGGCTGGCGGGTGCGGCCAGGGTCACCAGCCCGGCCCCTACCCTGAGAGCTCCGCTGCAGGCCAGGTAGGCGGCCCCGATATAATTAGCGGAACCGGCCGCGACCAGCACCTTTCCAAAAGTACCCTTGTTGGCGCCGATTGGTCGGCGGGGAAGGACCGAGGCCGCCAGGCCAGCGGTAATCATTTCAGAATTTACATCCTCAGCCAGGTACGAAGGTATGCCGATATCTACAATGCTTATTTTACCGGCTGTTTCAGAACCCGGCGGATTAAACAGTCCTTTCTTGGGGAAAGCCAGAGTAACTGTGTAGTCGGCGGACAGGCAGGCCGGGTCTGCGCCGCCGCTGTCAGCGTTAAGACCGGAGGGCAGGTCGAGGGCGATTATCCGAAGGCTCGGACGGTTTTCCTTGACCCGGCGTACCATTTCAAACGCCCGGACAATAATGTCCGGAAGAGGTCGGTTGTTGCCGGTGCCGAACAAAGCGTCTATAACGGCAGTGGCCGGTGAAAGAGCTTCGTCCAGCTTTTCAAGGTCTTGGTCGTTGGCTATTTCGGTGCAGGCTATTTTTCTGTGTCGCACCAGTTTGAGGTTGGCGTCTTCGGTCTTTCTCTGGCTAAAAAAGAAAAGACTGACCAGCGCTCCCCGGTCATGCAGGTGACGGGCGGCCACCAGCCCGTCACCGCCGTTGTTCCCCGGGCCTATCAGCATCAGGATATGCTGGTTTTCAGGTGTGCCCAGTATTCGTGCCGTTTCTTCGGCAAAGGCTTCTCCGGCGTTCTCCATAAGGAGGCTGACAGGCAGGTTAATGCCTTCACAAGCCCGGTCGATTTTTCTCATCTGCTCGGCAGTTACAATTTTCACTCGAAAACCCGCGGTAACTTTTATTCCGAAGTGTAGCAATAACCCATATCGCGGTCAAGATATCA
>JAZFUC010000108.1:0-6884 GCA_036446995.1 Dehalococcoidales bacterium
AAACTGATGGCGGGCAAAAGAGTCCTGGTTGTTGATGATGACGTAAAAACGGTGGAACTGGTCAAGCTCTATCTCAACCGGGACGGCTACCGGGTCATCACCTCTTATGACGGGCTTGAAGCCCTGCGCCTGGCCCGGGAAACCCGGCCCGACCTGATAGTGCTGGACCTGATGCTGCCGGGTATGGACGGGCTCGAGATTTGCCGCACCTTGAGAGAAGAGTCGGATGTGCCTATCATCATGCTGACCGCCAGGACCACCGATCAGGATAAACTGACCGGCCTGGGCCTGGGGGCGGATGATTATATCACCAAGCCGTTCAGTCCAAGGGAGCTGGCCGCCAGGGTACGGGCGGTGCTCAGGCGTCTGCCTGGCGAGCGCGGCCCGGCTGAAATAAGGCATGGCAAGCTCCGGGTCAATTTCCACAAACACCAGGCATCACTTGACGGACGGGACCTGAATCTGACTCCGGTTGAATTCAAACTGCTGGGCGTCCTGGTAAAAGAGCCGGGCCGGGTATTCAACCGGGAACAGCTCATCGAGGACGCCCTCGGCTTCGATTTTGAGGGTTTTAACCGCACCATAGATGTCCATATTCTCAATTTACGGCGTAAGCTGGAATCGGACCCCAGCCACCCCAGGTACATCAAGACAGTTTACGGGGCCGGCTATAAATTCTCGGGGGAAAACAGTGATACATAGTCTACGTTTCCGCCTGCTGGTCGCCTTCACCCTGGCTATTTTGCTGGCCATCGGGGCCACCTTCTTCTTTATCGGCCTGGCCACCCGGAGCGCAATCAGGCAATTCCAGGAGCAAGGCTACCAGATTTACGCCAGCCGGGTGGAGCATATATTATCCAGCTACTATCTGGAGCGGGGTGACTGGGCGGGGGTACAACCGTTTGTAGAACAGCTCGAAGCCCACCGCGGCCAGCATATTATGCTAATCGGTAGTGGCGGCATGGTGGTGGCCGATTCCCAGGGTGATTTGATAGGGGAGGAATACCAGCCGCTCCTGTTAGAGAAACCATTTCCTTCCCCGGGAAGACAGCTTCAATTACCCGGCGAGGGGGAAACCTTCGGCACGGTCTACATATCTCCCCGTTCGGAAACGGACCTGACCAGACCGACACAGCTAATCAGACCGATAAGCATTTTTTTACTCTGGGGAGCTCTGATTGCGGTAGTCATCGGCCTGATAATGACCTTCTTTTTATCACGACGCATACTGGCTCCGGTCAGGACCCTCAGTTCGGCCGCCCGCCGACTGGGCCAGGGCGATTTCTCCCAACGAGTAGAGGTGGCCGATAAAGGCGAGCTCGGCGAACTGGCCGACACATTCAACTCCATGGCCACCGACCTGGAACGGGCCGAACAACTCAGGCGTAACATGGTGGCCGATGTGGCCCATGAATTAAGGACTCCTCTGTCAAATCTGAGGGGGTACCTCGAGGCGACCCGCGACGGAGTGGTCAGGCCGGACGCTAAAACAATGCGGCTGCTGGATGAGGAAGCCTCCCTGCTGTCACGGCTGGTCGATGACCTCCAGGAGCTAAGCCTGGCCGAGGCGGGTGAACTGAAGATGGCCATTGAACCACAGGACATCACTGAGCTGATTAAAAAGACAGCGGAAGCGACCAGGGAACAGGCGGAAACGAAGGGAATTTCATTGACTATCGACCTGCCGGAGATACTGCCGGCCGTCAGTATCGATTCCCAGCGGACAGCCCAGGTGCTTCGCAACCTGCTGGAGAATGCCCTGGCTCATACTGCCTCCGGAGACAGCATCACCATTGACGCCAGCCGCCAGGATGAATGGGTTGAAGTGAGTGTCAGTGACACCGGGAAAGGCATCTCCCAAGAAGAGTTGGCCAATATCTTTGAGCGTTTTTACAGGGTGGACAAATCCCGTTCCCGCTCTACGGGCGGCAGCGGGCTGGGGCTGACCATTGCCAGACGACTTATCGAAGCTCAAGGGGGCAGGATTACCGCCCGGAGCGAGCCGGGTAAAGGCAGCCGTTTTTCCTTTAGCGTACCGGTTTCAGAGCAGCAAGCTTAATAATTATTTAACATTTTTCAGTCATACTGATAACAGAATAAGGCGGGAGAGAGAAATAATATGAAGAGAACGGGAAAATTCACCCTGGCGGCCCTGTTGCTGGCCGGTATCAGCATTTTATCGCTGAGCTGCGCCCCGGGAGAGGATACAGGGTCAACCACAGAGACCGAACTGTTCGAGGTGCAGCGGGGAGACCTTACGGTGGACATCACGGCTGTGGGCAACCTGGCCCTCTCCCTGACGGAAAACCTGGCTTTTGAGATACCCGGCACGGTATCAGAAGTCCTGGTGGAAGAGGGAGACACGGTTGAAGAAGGGCAGGTCCTGGCCAGCCTGGATACATCGGAACAGGAAAAGCGCCTTGAAACGCTTGAAAGTCAATTGGCCGCGGCGGAAAAACAGGTGACGACAAAACAGCGGGACATCCCCCAGGCGGAGATAAACCTGGCCAACGCGGAAATTGCCCTGGAGGAAACAAATACCACCTACTCGGCGGATGACTATAAGGTAGCTCTGGCGGACCTTGATGAAGCCGCCAGGAACCTGGCAGACACGGTCAGAAAAATGGACCGGTACCCCACGGGTACCCCCGGTTATATAGCCTACCAGGATATCGTACGCCAGGCCCAGGCCAGACTGACTACAGCCGAGAACAAATATGAATCAATGATATCCGGTTTTGACACTAAAGAGGTGGATATCAAAAGACTGCAGCTGGAAATAGCCATCGGAAAACTGGAGGACGCCCAGGTTGCCGTGGAAGACGCCGGGACAGCGGTTCGGGATGCTGAGGCCGAATTACGGGAAGTGAAAAATGAGAACCTAATCATCACGGCTCCGTTCTCCGGTTTTATCTCCAGCGTAAACGTGAAAGGCGGGGATGTGGTAAAGAAGGGCACGATAGCACTCGAACTGGCCGACCCGACCAGGTTCGAGGCCGACATATTTATCAACGAGATGGATATTTTCCAAATACGGACAGGCGGTCCTGCCAGCATTCAGGTAGACGCCGCCCAGGGGATTACCCTGGCGGCCAGGGTGACCCATATTTCACCGACCGCCACCATCCAGCAGGGAGTGGTGACTTATAAAGTCAGGGTTGAAATCCAGTCTATGGACCCGGAGATGATGACGCAGCTCCAAGAGCGAAGACGTTCAATACTGCCGGACCTGGCCACCGGAGAACTGCCCGACCGCCTTCAGCAGGCCGTGGATGCCGGGAGGATAACTGAAGAGCAAGCCGAACAGATGATGGAGAGGATAGCTTCCGGAGATATTCCATCCCCACCTGAGGGAGGTGAGTTCGGCGGAGCCCCCGGCGGTTTCTCCGGTCGAGGTGATTTCGGAGACTTTCCCGGTGGCACGCCTGGAGAAAGCCAGGGTGGACAGAGGGGTTTTACGCCTTCAATGATGACGTCAGACTTCCAGCTGAGAGAAGGCCTTTCCGTAACCGTCAGTATCGTAGTGGATGAAAGGGCCGGTGTGCTGCTCGTGCCCAACACGGCTATTACCAGCCAGGCCGGGCAGAATTACATACAGGTTATCTCATCAGAGGGAACTGCGGAACCGCGGGTTATCGAGACCGGGATAAGCGACTGGCAGTACACGGAAGTGATAAGCGGGGTGAGTGAAGGCGAAGAGGTGGTTATTACCCGGAATTCTGCCCCCACCTCAACGACAACAGGGCCAAGCGGAGGAGGATTTATATTCGGGAGAGGGCGCCCATGATAAAGCTACAGGACATAACCAAGGTCTACCCCATGGGGAAAAGGGAACTGACCGTGCTCAATGGAGTAAACATTAATATAGACCAGGGGGAACTGGTAGCTATAATGGGGCCCTCAGGCTCAGGCAAGTCCACCATATTGAACCTTATCGGTTGCCTGGATGTTCCCACCTCAGGCAGTTATTTCCTCGAGGACAATGAAGTAAGCCGCCTGAGCAGCAAGGAGCTGGCCCGCATCAGGGGACAGAAGATCGGCTTTATCTTCCAGACCTTCAATCTGCTGCCCAGAATCACCGCCCTGGCCAATGTTGAGATGGGTATGAGGTATGTTGGAAAGCGGGACCGCCAGCGGGCTTTAGAAGCCCTGGACAGGGTAGGCCTGTCAGACAGGGCCGGTCACCGGCCTACCGAGCTTTCAGGCGGCGAGATGCAGAGAGTCGCCATCGCCCGGGCCCTGGTAAAAAGCCCTCCCCTGCTGCTGGCCGACGAGCCCACCGGCAACCTGGACAGCCAGTCCGGGGCGGAAATCATCTCTATGCTTCAATCCCTGCATGCCGAGCAGGGCATCACTCTGATAATGATAACCCATGATACCAACATCGCCCACCAGTGCCAGCGTATCATTCATCTGAAAGACGGGCAGGTAGTAAGGGAGGAGAAAGTATGAAGAAGTTTTTCGATCCGTTAATTACCGCCTGGGTGGGGGTAACCACTCACAAGCTGCGCAGTTTCCTGACCACACTGGGCATCGTCATCGGCATAACCTCCGTAATTACCCTGATGTCAGTAGGCCGGGGAACCACCGCCCAGGTACTGTCCAACATCGAGAGTATCGGGGCCGATCTTATCAGTATACGGGCCGGGTCGTTCTCATTCGGAGGAGTCAGGGGCGGCACGGCTCAAACCCTCACCCAGGAAGATGCCGACACAATAGCCCTCCAGGTACCCTATATAACCGCTGTGGCGTCCACTTTCTCAAGCACACTTCAGCTGGTGGTCGGGGGTGAGAATATGAATTCCCAGGTTACAGGCGTGACCCCGGCATATCAGCAGGTACAGAAGCTGGAGATGACGTCCGGGGCGTTCTTCACTGAATACGATTATCAGCGGGCTGCCAGTGTAGTCGTGCTGGGCTCAAACGTGGTTGAAACCCTGTTCGGAGATATTGACCCGGTAGGACAGCAGATACGGATGGGTCGCGGTATCGTCCGGGTTATCGGGGTGCTGGAGAGCAAGGGCTTTTCCATGATGGGCTCGGTAGATGACGCCATCCTGATTCCCCTGACCGCCCTGCAGCTGGCGGTCGCCCAGACACGCACGAACCAGGGCGAGCGGGTAGTATCGACCATTGTGCTGACGGTCAGTGATGAAGAGCAGGCGGAATTTGTTGTCGATGAAATCACGGTCCTGCTGCGAGACCGGCACAGGCTCGGACCGGGAGTGGATGATGATTTCAGCATTATTTCCACCCAGGAGATAGCCAGTACCATATCGGAAGTGACGGGAACAATGACCCTGCTGCTGGGCGCCATAGCGGCCATATCGCTGCTGGTAGGCGGTATCGGGGTAATGAACATTATGCTGGTTTCCGTACTGGAACGGACCAGGGAAATAGGCATCCGTAAAGCCCTCGGGGCCAGGGAAAGCGATATATGGAGTCAATTCCTGATTGAAGCCGCCCTGCTGACGCTGACCGGAGGGATAATCGGGGTTATCCTGGGCTGGGGGGCATCGCTGCTGATTAGCCGTTACGCTGGTTTGACCACCGTAGTCTCAGCCGACATAGTCGTCCTGGCCGTTTCCGTTTCCGTGGGTATCGGCCTGTTTTTCGGCTTTTACCCCGCCTGGAGCGCCTCGCGCCTTAATCCCATAGATGCCCTCAGATCTGAATAGAGTCACTAACAGGTGAATATTTTTCCGGTGATACCTAACCTATTGCCTGCCTCTTCGTTATACATTGTAGAAAGATATTAAAAAAGCGGAGGAAGTCAATGAGGAAGAAATGGTTACTGGTGACGGGACTGATTTTAACGGCTGCCCTGGTCACACTGGCCGGATGCCAGGCGGCCCCGGCTGCCCTGGGAGAAATAACCGAACTGAATTTAAGCAACCAGCAGCAGGGTATCTGGGTCAACGGGCAAGGTAAGGTGATGGCCGAACCGGACATTGCCACTCTAAGACTGGGAATTGAAGCCGAGGCGGTAAGCGTAGCCGTAGCCCAGGCAAATGCGGCCGAGGCTATGGAAAGGGTTATGGAGACCCTGAAAGCCAATAGTATTGCCGATAAGGATATCCAGACACAATCTTTCAGTATCCGCCGGATGACGAGGTGGGACAGGGACACGGAGAAAGAAGTTACCACCGGCTACCGGGTAACAAATATAGTGTCCGCCAAAATAAGAGATATATCTAAAACAGGGGCCATCATAGACGCCGTGGCATCGGCCGGAGGAGATTTCACACGGATCGATAGTATTAATTTCTCCGTTGAAGACCCGACTGAGTATCTCCGTGCGGCCAGGGCAGAAGCAATGGATAACGCCAAGGCAAAAGCCCTGCAACTGGCCGACCTGGCCGGCCTGACTCTGGGCGAACCGACTTTCATATCCGAGAGTTCATTCTCTCCATCGCCCGTTATCCAGCGGGGCGGCTTTGACATGATGGAGTCAGCCGTAATGGTGGAAACGGCAATCAGCCCCGGTGAGTTGGAAATCAGCATCAACCTTCAGGTAACTTACGCCATTAAGTAGAGGGCGGGGGATGCCGATAGCCGCTGCTAAAAGTCCATCTCACCCCGGTTGTATAAAAAGAGAGCCTCCTGAGGAGGCTCTCTTTTAGTTATCGTGTGGATGAATCTACATCCGGTATTAAGCGGTGATGAAACAGTCCCTGAGACTGATATCAATTAACGAACCGCTGTAATTACCCTGTATGGTGACCGCTTTTCCCGTCTCCAGACGGCTCAATTCATCCGAGTGAGCCCTGTCAAAGATGCACCGCATTCCCTGAATCCGGGTCTGTTTTTCACTGCTCAGGGTAATATAAAATATGTCCAGGTTCTCTTTTACTTCCACCCTCTCTATCATCCCCGTTACCTTT
>JAZFUC010000109.1:0-5293 GCA_036446995.1 Dehalococcoidales bacterium
GTGACGGCTGTTTACGGTTTCGCCCAGATATTGCTCAAGGTAATAAATGAACTGAAACCTGACTGCTGCGCAGTTGCCTTTGACACCCCGGTCCCCACTTTCAGACATAAACTTTACGACCAGTACAAGGCCCACCGTCCCCCCACCCCTGAAGAGCTGGTGGACCAGTTCGGCCGGGTAAAAGAACTGGTGGAAGCCCTTCAGATTCCCATCTATGAGCTGGATGGTTACGAGGCCGATGATGTCCTGGGCACCCTGAGTGACCAGGCCAGCCGGCAGGGTGTAGATACCTTAATTGTCACCGGCGATGGGGATACTATGCAGCTGGTAACACCTCAGGTGAATGTGCTCTACCCCAAGTCAGGCGGTTCCTTCAGTGACCCCGTCCGTTATGATGAAGAAGCGGTCAGGGAAAAATACGGCCTGGAACCGCACCTGATTATTGACCTCAAGGGCCTGGCAGGGGACAGTTCTGACAATATTCCCGGCGTACCCGGTATCGGCGCTAAAACGGCCACCAAGCTAATCCAGCAATTCGGCGCCATTGAAGATATTTATGACCATATCGATGAGGTAACTCCTCCCAGAATTCAGAATATCCTGAGGGAAAACGAGGCAGCTGCCCGTCAGAGCAAGGTACTGGCCACAATCGATATTCAAAGTCCGGTCACTCTTGACCTGGAAAAATGTCATCTGGCCAGCTATGACCGCAACAAGGCTACCGAACTTCTCCGGGAGCTCGGATTTAACAGTCTCCTGTCTAAATTGCCTGAAATTGACGGCGCTCCCGCTGCCGGTGTAATCAAAATTGAGGCCGAGCCGCCCCGCCAGCGCGATTATAAAACTGTCGGTACGGCTGATGATTTCGATAAAATGCTGGGTCGCCTTTCTCCGGCTGAATCGCTGGTTTTCGACGTGGAAACGACCAGCCTGAACTCCATGGAGGCGCAACTGGTGGGTGTATCGCTGTCCCCGGCTCCCGGAGTTGCCTTTTATATACCGGTGGGCCACGTCGGCTGGGGGCAGGTGGAGCAGCTGTCCCTGGAATATGTCATCCAGCGTCTTAAACCCTTGCTGGAAGACCCGGCTGTGGCCAAAACGGCCCACAACGGCAAATATGATATAACAGTGCTGGCCGAACACGGAATTAATGTCCAAAACCTGGCATTTGATACCATGGTGGCTGCTTACCTGCTCAATGAACAGGCCATCGGCCTGAAAGCCCTCGCTTTCAGCCGACTGGGTATTGAAATGACCCCTATCAAAGAGCTTATCGGTTCCGGCGCCAAGCAGATCACTATGTCCCAGGTGGAGATTGACCGGGCGACTGATTACGCCTGCGCTGATGCTGACCTGACCGGAGAACTGGCCACACTTTTCGGTCCTGAATTACGCTCCTCCGGACTCTGGAAGCTCTTCGCTGATGTCGAAATGCCGCTGGTGCCTGTGCTGATTGAGATGGAGAGGAATGGAATCGCTCTGGATACGGAACTGCTGAGGCAGATGTCCCGGGGCCTCGGCGAGCAGATACTCAAACTTGAGGCAGATATTTATGAAAACGCCAACCGCCAGTTCAATATAAACTCACCCAAGCAAATGGGGGTTGTTCTATTCGATGAATTGCAGTTACCGAGCCGTCAGAAGAGGAAAGGGCAGTACAGCACTGCTGCAGCCGTGCTCGAAGAACTGCGGGGTGTACATCCGATAATAGAACATATTCTGGGGTACCGCCAGTTAACCAAGCTTAAATCCACTTACGTTGACGCTCTGCCCGGTCTGATAAACTCCAAAACCGGGCGGCTGCACACCAGTTTTAACCAGACCAGGACTGCTACCGGCCGCCTTTCTTCCAGCGACCCTAATTTGCAGAATATCCCTGTCCGTGGTGAACTGGGTAAACAGGTCAGGCAGGCCTTCGTGGCTCCCTCCGGGACAAGCCTGTTGAGCGGAGACTACTCTCAGATTGACCTGCGTGCCCTGGCCCACCTTTCAAAGGATGCCGGCCTGGTCGAAGCCTTTAAACACGATGAGGATATCCATGCCGCCACGGCCAGCCGGCTCTTCGGAGTGGATAGCTCGCAGGTAACCGCGGATATGCGCCGGGTGGCCAAGACGGTTAACTTCGGGGTTATTTACGGAATGAGTGATTACGGGCTGGAGCGGGCCACCGAACTGTCCCGCGAGGAATCTACCGGGTTCATTGCCGCTTACTTTGAAAAATACCCTGGAATAAAGGAGTATCTTGAGGCTACCAAGCAGCTGGCCCGGGAAACCGGGTATGTTCAGACCCTGCTGGGCAGGCGGCGTTTGATTCCTGAAATTAACTCCTCAAACCGCCAGGTAAGGGAAGCCGCCGAGCGTATGGCCATAAACATGCCGGTTCAGGGGACCTCGGCCGATATTATAAAGGTGGCTATGGTAAATCTGCACCGGGAGATGGGAAAGCTGGGCCTGAAAAGCCGGATGCTGCTCCAGGTGCATGATGAGCTCCTCTTTGAAGTGCCTCAGGATGAGCTTCAGGAGATGTCCCGTCTGGTCCCGGATATAATGGCTTCCGCCCTGGAGCTTAACGTTCCGGTGAAAGTTGATATCCACAGCGGCCGCAACTGGGAAGAATTGAAATAATGCCATCCCCCCGCCTGGCGGATATGGTGTTATTTAAGAACTGTTATCCAGAAGGACTTCTGATTGAATAAAATATTTTTCGGCTGGTATGTAGTTGCGGCCGCCGTGGTACTCGTTACTTACCAGAGCCTGATGTTCATATTCGGCTTTACCGCCTTTATGTCGCCGATTGCCGCCACTTTTGGCTGGACTATGGCCCAGGTGGCTTTTGCTTCGTCTCTTCGTGGCCTGGAAACAGGAACTCTGGACCCTTTCCTGGGAATGGCGGCTGACCGCTGGCCGGCCCGGCGCCTGATTGTAACCGGCTTGTTTATACTGGCCCTGGGAACGTTCATAATCAGCCAGGCGACCGGCCTGATTATGTTTTACGCCGGTTTTCTTGTTGTCGGCCTGGGCAGCGGTCTCAGCGTGTATATGGTGCCTACCACGGTTATCGCCAGGTGGTTCAGGAAAAACATCGGCAAGGCAAGTGGTGTCCTGGCTATGGGTTTTGCTCTCGGTGGTCTGTTTGTTCCGCTGCTGACGATGGCCATCGATACCTACGGCTGGCAGGACACCCTGGTGTATTTGTCCGTCGGTATACTCATAATTGGCCTGCCTTTAGTGGCTTTTTTCCGTAACAGTCCGGAGGAATACGGCCTCCTGCCTGATGGAGAGGTGACCGGTGATGCAGAAAAGCCGGGCTTGGATGACTCTGACATTGGGGTAAAAGAGGCCTTGAAGACGAGAGTCTTCTGGTTTCTGGGGCTTTCCTCCATGTTCCAGATGGCGGCCATGTTAGCCGTAAATATTCACCTGATGCCCTACCTGACCAGCCTGGGTATAGCCAGGTCAGTGGCGGCCCTGGCCGTGACTATCTATTCCTTCGCAACTCTTACCGCCCGAATTCCCTTCGGAGTGATGGCTGATATTTTCACCAAGAAATATGTGATGGCTGTGTCCCTTGGACTGACCACTGTCGGACTGGTTCTTTACGGCATGATTGACGGCAGTTCTTTTGCTATGGTGGTCCTTTTTACCGTTGTTTACGGTCTCGGTACCGCCGGCGCCATGCCGCTCCGGGCGGCGATAATTCGAGAGTATTTTGGAGCCCGTAAATTCGGCACCATTTACGGTATTGTGTCTGTCTTTACCACTGTCGGCAGCGCCATCGGAGCGCCCTTAGCCGGATGGGTGTTTGACAGCAGCGGTCAGTATGACCCGATATGGTATATATTTGCGGCCCTGGTAGCCCTGGGCACGGTATTGATCTTGATTATTCCTCATTCTCCCGGACATCGGGATAATGCCGGGGAAAGAGTCTAAAGGAGGTGTTTAAGTGTCGTTCAGAATGGAAAAGGCGGCCAGGAAAGATATTGACGCTTTATGTGTCCTGATGACAGACCTTGCCGGCCGCGAGATTTCGTCCGAGGATATGGAGGACAGGCTGGACATGATAGAAAAAAGCCAAATAGACAGACTGTTTGTATGCACAGAGGGCAGCTTAGTGGTCGGTTTGTTGGGTTTCAGGATAAGGGAAAACCCGGAAGAGGTCAGCCGCTTCGGAGAAATATCTGCCATTGACGTACTCCCGGAATACAGGAAAAGGGGAGTAGGCCGTTTTATGATGGAATATGCGAATCAGCAGGCCCGGAAACTGGGCTGTAAAGGGATGTGGCTGGTCAGCGATTTCGGGCTTGAAGAAGAAGCCCACCAGTTTTATCAGCGGCTCGGTTACCAGACTAACGGTTACCGCTTTGTTATGCTTTTTTAATAATCTTTTCAATAATAGAGATTAATAATCGGAAAGGGGATAAATATGCCGGAGCTTCCTGAAGTAGAAACGGTAAAAAACGAGCTTATGCCTTACGTGGTGGGCCGCCGCATAACCGGTGTCACATTGTTATGGGAAGGGATGGTCAAGGAGCCCTCAGTTGAAGAATTCCGTTCCCGGGTCACCGGCCAAGGCATCACCGGCATCACCCGGCGGGGAAAATACATCTCAGTGGCTCTCAGCAGTGGTGATTACCTGATTATCCACCTGAAGATGACCGGCGCCTTAATCGTGATAAAAAAGGGTGAAGAACTGCCCAAGTACACCAGGGCGATTATTCACCTGGATAATGACACTGATATCGCCTTTCGTGACCCTCGTAAATTCGGCGTCTTGCGGGTGGTGGATGATAACGATAAAATAATCGGCAAGCTGGGTCCGGAGCCCTTTGATGCCGATTTTACCCCCCAGGTGCTGGCCCGGATTTTGGATAAGCGGAAAACACCGATGAAAGCCCTGCTCTGCGAACAGCACCTGATTGCCGGAATAGGCAGTATGTACGCTGACGAGTCCCTCTTTGCCGTTAAAATACACCCGGAAAGGCCTGGAGACCGGGTATCCGGGAGCGAGGTTAAAAGGCTTTACAGTGCCATCAGGGAAATACTCTATGCCGCCATCGAGAACAAGGGGGCCAGCGTGGACACTTACTACCGCCCCGACGGTTCAAAAGGCACCGCCCACTATGAATTTAAGGTTGCCCACCGCTTTAAAGAGCCCTGTTCAGTCTGCGGCACGCCTATCGAGCGTATCAAAGTCCGCGGCCGGGGCAGCTACTTTTGCCCTAAATGCCAGCCGGAATAGGTATTACCGGACTGCCTCTTGACCTGGTGCAGTATCTGTCAGGCTGACGGCCTG
>JAZFUC010000110.1:0-8611 GCA_036446995.1 Dehalococcoidales bacterium
GGCTATCATCAGAACCCCGCCCCACCCGGCCCCGGCCAGCGGATCGGCTTCGAGTTCCATTATCATCGCGTCGGTATCATAGAGTTTATAAGCCCCGTACTTGTGGGTCTCGAGAATATCTATAGTTTCAGCCCGCAGTTCCGGGTCATCGGTCAGCCTCAGCCAGCCTTCGTTTGGATTTATGGGTTTGACTCCGAGCAGGTTTCTGGGGCTGGCCAGGCGGTCAATGTTGACTATTACAAAGCCTTTCTTCTCAGGGTCCAGGGTAGGAAAATAGTCGATAACTTCTTTGATTACCACCGGGATAAACTGTCCCGGTATCCTGACCAGCAGTTCGTCACCCAGCTCTAACTTTGCCCTGTCCAGGAAAGTTGTGCTTACGATGGCGGCCAGGGGTCTGCTGTCCACATTGGCGAATATCCCCTTTTCAACAGGACCGCGGCGGTGGTTCCAGCTGATATGGGCGGCGGCATTACCGGAAAAGACCGTTTCGTTATTAATTTCGAATCTATCCGAGCCTGATTGAGTTTGCGAGAATGAGCCGGAGGATGAATCAGCGGCTATCGCCCATTTTCCCAATGTCTCAAAATCCTCAATCACAACCGGCTCTGCGAAGGACGGGCCGCCAGCCTTAAGGTCATCAAAATATACGCCGCCGGGATTTCCAAAGAACCTGGACTGCTCCATATAGGTGACAAAGATACTGGTGATGGTCAAGGGAGGAGCCAGAGTCAAGCCGGTAATTGCCTGGCTGAAGTTAACCTCAAGGTATTGCCAGCCATCGGTGTCTATATCGGTGGTTCCCAGATCATACTCCCGGTAGCGGCCATTATCGTCTTTTATCGTGGCAATTACCCTTATTTCAGGGTTGCCCATTTCCGGGTAAACCTGGATACCAAGTGTTTCAGCCCCTTCCGGCAGTTTCAGGCCCTGTTCAATGGGTTCATCCGCGGCCAGCAGGTCCATCAGTTCAGCCAGGGGTTTATCTGAAAAATCCTCCCGGTACCAGCTTATCCGGCTAAAGTTACTGGCATCAACTGCCAGGAGGTTCAGAGTTGTTTCCGTAAACATGGTGCCCACTCTCCCGTCGATCCGGTTGGCAAAACTACTGTCTACCACACCCGGCAGACCTGAATACTGTTCCTGGAGAGCTTTCTTTGTCGTCCCCCATTCGCGAAACTTTTCAAGGCGCACATCACTTCCCGCTGAGAACAGGACCCGCTCATCATAACTGCGCTCCAGTGTGCCCAGAAAAGTAGCTGAAAACATCCCCACGCTGCCAGCCATAATCAGGAGGAGAATCAGCCGTCCATAGTGGATGGGATTACGGGCAATGTACCATAGACCGAGCACTACCGGAGTGCTTTTAATGTACCCGCCCAACCTGGTTGCCAGACCGATAAATACCGGAAAGAAACGGAGAAAAATAATCGCCACGGCCAGCATCAGCAGCATCGGCGTAATCAGCAGCAGCGGGTCCATATTCATACCGCCAAAAACGCCGATGGTGAGGAGAGAACCGCGTTCCTGTAACTCCCAGTACAGTACGGCTCCAAAACCGAGGATAACCAGGTCCAGGTAAAAGCGCTGCAAAAAGGGCGCTTCAGTGGGACGGGCGGCCTTCTGCCTCTGATGCACCATACCACGGCGGGCCGCCTGGATTGCCGGCACCACCAAAGCCAGTAAACAGAGTATGGCCGCCGCTGCCGCCAGCAGGAACACCATACCCGAGAACCTGATAGGTAACAGCCCTCCCCCGGTCAGATGGGAAAATGAAGCGGTTGTTCCCATCAGGCTGAAGACGGAGGCCCCCAGGAAGGGTCCCACGGCGGCGCCGATAGCCGTGATAATCAGGCCTTCCGCCAGATATATTCCTACTATTTGCCGGGTGCTGGCGCCCCGGCTCCTGAAAAGGGCAATTTCTCCCGCCTGGCGCTCTATCAGCATATTGGACACCGTAATCAGGTAATAAAGGATAACGGCCACAATCTGCGAGACGATAAGGAAAAGGGGTATCTGGGTAAAGAGCAGTTTTTCCTGGTACTGACCGATGATGCCCTGGATATTTGTCAGCAGCCCGGTTTTGGGTAAATTCGCCAGGATTTGCCGCTCCATACGGTTGACGGCGTTGCGAATATTACCGGCGTTTTCCGAGCCAATCTTTTCAATGTCAACAAAATACAGCCAGTTGTATTGTGCCCTGCTGGCGGGAATAACCCCGGCGACTCCGTTAAAAAGGGTTTCCTCGGGGATGAAAATGGGGGCAATAATCCCATCCTGATCCGGCATGGTGAAAACATCTGTTTTCAGAAACCAGAATTCTTCGCTGAGGTCGATCGGGTCGATTATTGCCGTCAGGTCAATATTAATCTGCCGCTCGTCGGCCCCGAAGCCGGTTCTGAAAATCAGCCGGTCCCCTACGCTGACGCCAAAAAGCTCGGCCGTCTCACTGCCAATCATCCCCTCGATAGCAAATTCAGGGTCTTCCAGTTCCTGGCGGGACAGATTACCGGGAACGGGCCTGGCGAACTGCCCCTCCACCAGGGTGACATGCTCTTCAAGATTACTGAATACTTGAAAGTGACCGGTGGGCCTCATCCCTCCGGCGGGGACGGGACGGTCTGCCCAGGCGGATAAATAAGACTGGGTCTTTATCCAGCTTTCATCCTGGCGGATGATAGTCCTGATGTTTCGGGATACCTGCCGGTTGATAAAATCGGTAGAATCCTGAAAGTCCTGGTAAATTATAAAATCGTAGGTACTAAAGACATGCAGGTCGAGCAGCTCTATTTGTTGCTGCTGCAGGGAGCGTTTCAGTCCCAGGTCGTTAATCGCGTTGGAATAAAGGGGAGTACTGGAGAGAAGGGCAACGGCAATAAGGACACCAACCATAACGGTGGAAAGAAGACGCCAGTTGGCCAGGCTTCTTTTGATAATCAGTTGCCACTCAGAGAGTAAGTGTGACATATTCCGTACACTATATCAGAAAGGATATACGGGGACAAATGCTTTAGTCACGGGTGCTTAAGAATTGTTGCTCTTTACAGAGCGGTATCTTTATGCTGAACCGGACCGCAGGCCCGTGTTTACTTTAAAGCAACAGTTGACAGGAATGCCAGCCACAATCAGGTTAGTAGCTGGTAAAACTGGGCAAAAAAGTGGCAATCTGGGGAATCAGTATCAGTATAATGGTGGCGATAATCAGGGCGATAAGGAAAGGGAAAATCCCCCTAAAAATCGTCTCGATAGGTATATCCGGGGCAATTCCCTTGATTACGAAGACATTTATCCCTACCGGTGGTGTGATTACGCCCATTTCAGCCACCAGTACGACGATGACGCCGAACCATATCAGGTCAATCCCAAGAGTGTTCAGTAAGGGGTATAGTATGGGAATAAGCAGTACGATGAGAGCCATGGAATCCATAAAGAATCCGCCCACAAAAAATATCAGAATTATGAGCAGGACTATCCCCATTGTCGGTATGGCTAACATCTCCAGCCACTCAATCAGGACGAAGGGAATCCGGGATATAGCCATAAAATGACCGAATATGGTAGCTCCCGTAATTATAAATATAACCATGCAGGATGTTCGTATCCCGTCTTTACTGGCTTCCATAAATTTTGGCCAGCTCAGTTCCCGCCTTGCCAGACCGATGATTAAGGCGCCAACGGCCCCAATAGCCCCGGCCTGAGTAGGGCTGAACCAACCGAGCAGTAATCCTCCAACCGTCAGGGCGAACAGGATTGCCGCTTCGATAATCCCGTTAACTGACCTGAATTTCTTTTTCCAGGTGGTTGGGTCTCCGGGAGGGCCTAAAGAAGGATTGCGCTTGCAAATAATATATACTGTCAAGACAAAAAAGAGGCTGAGAAGTATCCCCGGCAGTATTCCGGCCACGAACAGCTTGCCTATGGACTCTTCCGTCAGCAAACCGTAGACGATAAGAACGGTGCTCGGGGGAATAATGATACCCAGCGTGCCGGCGGCGGCAACCGTGCCGGTAGCCAATTGATCATCGTAGCCGTATCTCTTCATTTCGGGCAGCGCCACCTTGCCCATGGTTGCCGCAGTAGCCGCCGTTGAACCGCATATAGCCGCAAAACCGGAACAGGCCAGCACGGTAGCCATTGTTAAACCACCCCGCAGATGTCCTATCCAGATATAGGCTGTGTCATAAAGCCTTCTGTTGATTCCCGAGGCGAAAGCGAAGGAGCCCATCAGGATAAACATGGGTATTACGGATAGGGGGTAAGAGGAAAACTGGTGGAAGATATCCAGGGCAAGAATACTGAGAGCCGGTCCCGGGCTTGACAGGAAAGCGAAGCCGGCCAAACCAACAATAGCCATGGCAAAAGCCACCGGCACTCTTAAGAAAAAAAGGAGCAGCAGAGCGCCGATACCAACCAGGCCGGTGACCTCAGGACTCATTTCCCCCTCACCTTGGTCAGTGATTTACCCAGTTCCACCAGATATATCAGAGCGATTGGAATACAGGCAAAGGCGATTGCGTAAGCAAAGAAGTAAAGAGGGATGTAAACAGTAGCCGTAGCTTCCCCCGAGGACTGATAAGAGTATCCCAGTACGATAAGGCGCCAGATAATCAGGCTAAACAGACTTAGCCCGAGAAAGCTCACAAAGACTTCTATAATTGTCCGGGCCAGCCGAGGCAATATAGAAACAAAAAACTCTACACTGACATGGCGTCCGACAAGAAGTGTAGTGGCAGCGGCAAATGAGATGGCTATAATCTGGGAAAGCATGACGATATCAATAGCGCCGAGTAAGCGCCAGTTAAACAGTTTAGCGCCCACTACATCAATAACGGTAGCCAGCACCATCAGGAGAAGCCCGGCAATACCGACCCACTCCAGCCATCCGCTTAGCCGGTGATTAAATCTTTCAAACTTGCCCAGCCTTGCAGTAAACTTCACAATTCCAAACCTTACTCCTGTCTTCCAGGGGCATCACTGATCCGCCTGGGTTGGGTGGGGGGCGTCTTCTCCTCCCACCCAACTCAGACCATTACAGTGTTTTACAGCCCCCAACCAAAAGTCAAGTCAGAATTCCCGAGTCAGTGAACTTCTTCAGACACTCCGTTAAGGGTGTTAAACTTATTCGGATTAATTTATTTCAGGGCTTCCGGTTTCAGCTCTGGAGCGCCGGCTACTGATGGAATGCGGTAGGCAATCTGTTTAGCCGTCCAGTAGTCAATGCGCTCCCTCAGGAATTTAATCCATCCTTCAACCTCTGCCCTGGTATACCCTTTGTCTACCATGGCGGCTATATAGTCGTCTATTACCGGAGCCACAGCCGCCTTGAACTTGGCTACTTCAGCCGGAGACAGGTCTATAAACTCTACTCCCTGTGCCTCACCAGCCGCTTTGCCGACGAAGTCCACGGAATTCCACATCAGAATAGAGCGTTCCTTGTACTCGCCCACAAGGGTATCAAAGATGACCCTGATGTCGCCCGGCAGTTTTGCATAGCTGTCCTTGTTCATCACCAGGTAAAAAGGATATGGATATGTGATCTGCCAGACTGATGTCGAATATTTTACAACTTCGGCGAACTTGAATGCTCTGAGAGTTTCAAGGTTTGAAGCCTCTCCATCCAGTACACCCTTGGCGAGGGCATCATAGACCTCGGGCATCGGTGTCGGAGCCGGTGTTCCGCCCAGTGCTTGTATTACCTTGCCGGGCAGCCCTGGCGCCCTGATGGTCAGCCCCTTGAGGTCTTCCAGCTTACGAATCGGGGTCTTGGTTGTAGCTATGGCGCTGGGAGTAGTACCATTCATATAAAGGACAACTACGTCATCCCATTCCTCGGGCTGAAATTTTTTGTAAAAATCATTAAAGACCTGACCGGCTACCCATCCGCTGGGGTAACCGAGGGGCAGACCGGTGACCTCGGTGACAGACATACGCCCCGGGGTGTAATAAATGTGTGAATAGCCGATATCAGCTACCCCGCTGACAACCCCCTCAAACATCCCTGTAGGGGGAAGCAATGAACTGCCGGCAAAATAATCTACCTTCACCCGTCCACCCGTCCGCTCTTCCAATTCCCGACTGAATTCCTCCAGTAAAACGGATTGGCCGGCAGGAGCCGGGAAGAAATTCGCTATTTTTAACTCTATCGTCTCTCCTGAATAGACACCCGGGCCCGCGGTTTCTTCAGCGCAACCTGAGATTATGAGCAGTGCTGACGTTAAGATAATACCAAAGACGGCACCTGCCAGCCTGATTCTATTCTTCTTTTCCATTTGATACCTCCTAATGCAAATTAATGGTCAGACTATAATTAACTTATATGTTTGTAACCTCCCCAATGAGTTTGATTTTATACACTAGTTTTGCTTGTATAGATACCTAGAGAACAGAATTATATTACATAACCTGAAGTTTGTCAATAATATTCGTACACGAATATTTATGGTTTGAGGCTGAGATTACCGAAAGCGGGATGTACCGAAATAAAACTTTTATTCCAGGCGTGTTACCGAAACTGAGATTTGAACATTATGAGCTCAGCCGAACGGGGGATTAAGGGGGTGAGATTAACCAGGATATTAATATAAACTCCTTGTAGCAGCTGGGCAGACAATCAACCGCACTGGCCGGGAAGGTGATGACGGCAGGCAGAATAAACCCCGGTTTCTGCTTGCCTGCACCCCCCTGATGGACTATACTCTTCACCAAGACAGGCGGGGCGTTATAAAATGAAATATTGCTCAATTTACATAACGGCGGCGGATGAAGAAGAGGCCGGGAAAATAGGCAGGGCGCTGGTGGAGGAGAAGCTGGCCGCCTGCGTCAATATTCTGCCCGTAAAATCGGTCTACCGCTGGGGAGAGGGTATCGAAGAAGAAGACGAGGCGGTGATGTTCGTCAAGACCAGGCAGGAACTGACCGACCGGGTAATCGACCGGGTCAAGGAACTGCACTCTTATGATGTCCCCTGTATTGTTTCCTTCAATATCGATAAAGGCAATTCCGGGTATCTGGACTGGATTGGAGAATCAACCTCATAGACTAACCTGATAGAGGGTGCCGGGGCAATGTCATTAGATTTAACCAGGGTGGCTTCACAGGTCGGGGAAATGCTCTCCAGGCTGAAATCCGGCCTTGACGAGAGGCGGCAGCGCCTGAAGAATGCCCTGGATACTCTCAACAGCCAGGCCGACGATATCGATGCTCTGAAAAAGAAAATTGCCGCCGGCAAAACTACCTGGCTGGTGGCCGATCTGGTAGACGGTCTGGACAAACATTACCTGCCGTCTGACCTGCCCGCCGATTTCACCGTGCTGGCTACCGACGGCTCTCATATCGATGTCGACCGCCACCGGGCCGCCCGGTGTTACCTGATTAACATCGGCAGCGTCATCCTTCATTACGGGGAAAGCCCTGAGGCCCTCCTGGACAGCTCGCCAACCCTCTACGCCGGAGAGGAAGACCTGGTTATCACTCCCACCGGTTCCGGACGCGAGCAAGTGGTTGAAGGAGGTCTGCTGGGTATTAAAAGAGGGGTGGACGAGTGCCGTAAACTGGCCGAACTGGCGGCTGAAATGCCGGTCGGCAGCTCCAGCCTGGCCCTGGTTGACGGCACCCTGATACTCTGGGGGCTGGAGGGTTATCCCGAATTCGTCAGCCAAAAACTGCTCGATGAGGGCTTGCTGGCCTGCCTCAGCGATATCAAAAAACTGAATAACGACAGGAAAGTGGCTGTGGCCAGCTTTATCAGTCTGCCCCGCAGCACTGATGTGGTGAATGCCCTGAGGGTGGCCATCTGCCCCCATGACCCGCCCAATTGCGATGTCCACTGCCCGGGCGGAAAATGTGACTGTGAAGCCGTGGCCGGGGTCAGGGACAGGGAACTTTTTGACGAAATACTGAGTCTGGGAGAACGGTCGGCCATATTTATCAGCCCCTCAAAGATACAGGGCCGCTACGGAGAACACCGGGTTTATTTCTTCTATATAAAACTTGAGGACGAGGTGGCCCGGGTGGAGGTTCCGGAGTGGGTGGCCAGGAATCCGGAACTGCTCGGCCTTACCCACGGACTGGTGCTGGACCAGTGCCTGCGGGGCCACGGCTATCCGGTGGCCCTTTCTGAAGCCCACGAGCGGGCGGTGGTGACGATGGGGGACCGGGACAATTTCTGGCGACTGGTAGAGACATCCCTGGTGGATGAACACCTGACCGCTCCGACATCAGGCAAAGACCGGAGTAAAAAGACCAGGTGGGTCTAGAGATAATAAATCCCAAATCCTAATATCTAAACTCTAAACAAATTCAAATGTTTAAAATTAAAAAAGATGCCGGAAACGTATGAAATACTGGCGCAGGAGGATAAATAGTGGCAGTACAAAAACTCGATAAGCAGGTAAGGAAGTCTCTGTTAGAAGCCCGGAGTATGATTGAAGATGTAGCAAAAGCAGATGGAAATGAAGCTGAAACGCGCAGGCGGGTGGAGCGCATATTTGAATCACTTATGGGCTATAACGCTTTAAAACATATTTCGAGGGAGTATGCGATTCACGGAGTTGGAAATACAGAACATTGTGATTTCGCAATTCAGGTTGATGGGAAAGGGGAGTCAGGACCT
>JAZFUC010000111.1:0-2147 GCA_036446995.1 Dehalococcoidales bacterium
GCTATCTTTGGCGGGGAAGTTGAGTTGGCCATCTCAGTACCGGTAGACCCGGTGGCTGTTTCGAAACTATACAACCAGTTACAAAGCACTCCTGATATGAAAATACTCTACACCAGGGGCTCTTGGGATAGAGGTACCACAATAACGGTCAGTTTGGAGAAACCTCTGCCTCTAATCGGCATAATATTCGGTATATCCGGGATAAAAGTAACTCCGGCTCATCAGGATAAAGGCAACGCAATTAAATCAGGTTCCTTACTGGGTGCCAGCAGGCAAGGAGTTACCAGGATAGATTTATCAATAGTGGAGAGCTAGTCTCTGTAAAATATGGTATTGTCTTTACTTGATAATTACATTATTTGAATCAGAAAAACGAAACAGGAATTAATAATGGAATCAATTGATAGAACAGCTTCAAAAGACCTCGGCCAGATGCTGGTTGAGGCCAAGATGATAACCCAGGAACAACTGGAGCGTATTCAGGAGCTCAGGGCAAAAGAAGGTACCAAGATAGAGCGTACGTTGCTCCAGGAACGATTAATCACCCCCCAACAACTGGCTTTTTTTACCAGTCTGCAGTTGCGCGTTCCTTTTGTAAACTTGAGAAAAGAGGGGGTCCGTTCCAATGCGGTTTCCTTGATTCCCGAGGCAATTGCCAGAAAATATGGAGTTATTCCCATTGACGTAAGTGAAGGAACCGTAGTGCTGGCAATGGAAGACCCCAGGGATGTTCACGCCATTGAGGAGCTGGCTACACTCACCAGGAAAAGAATAGAGCCGGTACTCAGTACTTTTCAGGACATCCAGGAAATGATTGACCTCAACTATCGGGTTGGCGGTGAGATTGAAGAACAACTCAGTCAAATTCCGACCCGGTATCAAAGAGCCCATGTGGAGGAGGCGCGTGTTTCGGCTGAAGCTATCGCACAGGCGCCGGTGGTCCGGGCTATAGACCTCCTTATTAAGCAGGCGGTAAGGGACAGGGCATCTGATGTCCACGTGGAGCCTCAGGAGGACAGACTTCGCGTCCGTTACCGGATTGACGGCATTCTTCACGAGGTAATGTCCCTGCCCTTGACCGTGCACCCGCCATTAATCTCCCGTGTGAAAATTATGGCCGGTTTGAATATTGCTGAGCGCCGCCGACCTCAGGATGGCCAGATTTCTTTTGATATGGGAGACAGGACTGTGGATCTGCGGGTAGCCACCACCAACACGGTGAACGGAGAAATGGTTGTGCTCCGAATCCTGGACAAATCCTTTGCCTTTTTGTCTCTGCCAGAAATTGGCTTTATGCCCGATTCGCTTGAAAAATACCTGCAAATGGTGAAGATGCCTTTCGGTATGGTGCTTATCAGCGGCCCTACTGGCTCCGGTAAAACAACAACCCAGTACGCCACGGTTAATCAGCTTGATTCCGTCGGCCGTAATATTCTTACTATCGAAGACCCGGTGGAGTACCGTTTCGATAATATAAATCAGATGCAGGTCAGTCCCGCCGCCGGGCTGACATTCGCCACCGGCCTCAGGGCGGCACTGAGGCTTGACCCTGATGTAATTCTGGTTGGAGAGATTCGTGACGCGGAAACAGCTGAAATAGCTACCCAGGCATCTCTCACCGGCCATCTCGTGCTGTCTTCCGTCCACGCTAATGATTCAGTAAGCACCATTTACAGGATGATAGACCTGGGTGTTGAAGCCTTCCTTCTCTCTTCGGCAGTCGTTGGCGTCGCCGCTCAACGTATGGTCCGCCGTGTTTGTCCTTATTGCAGCCGGCCGACTGCGATCAACGCCGATGAGCAGGAGGCTTACGAAACCGAAATGAAAGAGAAACGGTCTGAATTCTTCGTCGGTTCCGGCTGTAATTTCTGTGCTAATACCGGCTACCTGGGACGGACTGGCATATTCGAAGTCCTGGTGATGACTGAAGCGATTAGAAGAATGATTCTGGCCGGGGCCAGTTCTGATGACGTCAGAGCCCAGTCAGTTAAAGAAGGCACTATCCTGTTATGGACTGACGGGATGAGAAAAGTAAGAGATGGGATAACAACTCCATATGAAGTGATACGTAATGTTTTCTCAATCGGATAAAGGAGCACCATGGCACAGGCAGTAGATAGTACCCCAAAGAATACCAAACCTGTATC
>JAZFUC010000112.1:0-6003 GCA_036446995.1 Dehalococcoidales bacterium
CCCTCTAAACTCACTTCTTCACCATCACGGACTACAACCTGCCCGGCTCCATCAACAATCTCCAGCACTCCGTTCTCTACCCGCGCCTGATAATCAGACGGCCAGATGGGTGTATAATCCGGGGTCATATGCGGGCATTTCACGAGATTCCCGTTATCATAACTGGTTACCAGTTTACCGGTGACGGTTGTTTTTTGTACGGCCAGTTCATCCAAAGGAGGCCGCTTCGTTAAGATGTAGTATTTGTGGTCACCAGCCGTTATCACTTCAAGACTGAACAGGTCCGATGAGAAGTTCAGATTGAGCCTGGTCCCTCCACCCTGATAGAAAGTCTTATCACCGGCTCCGTATCCACCGCCCATATATACCTCCTCACCGACCCGGACTACAACCTCCCCGTTTTCATCCCATACCTCTATCAGACCATCATTGTTGTTCACAAAATAGCCGGGCCGCCAGATGATGAGCGCCCCGCCAACACGGAGGCTGCCATTATCGTCCAGAACAAGTTCTCCAAACAACTGGGCCTCCATAAAGCCCCGGCCGGGTTCTTGTTGAGGAAAATTAACCGAAGGGTCAGGATTAATCCCGGGTGGTGGATTAATCTCCTGCGCCGGAGTTACCCCGCCGCAGGATAGTATTCCTAAAATGAGCATTACGGCTGATAATGCAAATAGAACGAGGACTGGTCTCATCATCTTGTCCCCTTCTACTCTGGTTGGAAAGAATAAACCGGACGCCACCGGAGAGTTTTAACCCCTATTAATCAGATCCGGCCTAAGCCTGTTTAGGCAAAGGGTCGGGAATAATCGGGGTTTTCTTGGTTCTCCGTTTCGGTTTAGCCTCGGTAACTGCATCAGTCGGCTCGGGGACAGGCGGAGGTGCTGATTCCGGTGTGGACTGCGCGACCCCGCCGAAAATCGCTTCCAGCTCGGCGCCTTCTATTGTCTCATCGGTTAGTAGTTTTTCAGCAATCAGCTTCAGTTTTGCTTTATTCTCGGTCAGCACCCTGGTGGCTACTTTATAGGCGGTCCGGATGATAATATCTATTTCTTCGTCGATAATATTGGCTATCTTGTCTCCGTAATCTTTTTGCTCTGATATTTCACGGCCCAGAAATATCAGCTCCTGTTTTTCTCCAAAGGTGCGTGAGCCCAATTTTTCGCTCATGCCAAGATCGGTAACCATTTTCCGGGCAAGGTCGGTTGCCCTCTTGATGTCATCCGAAGCGCCCGTGGTAATTTCCTTAAATGTCAGTTTCTCGGCGGTATGTCCGGCCAGGAAAGTAGCAATAGTATCGTTCAGCTGTGAGCGCGTGTGCAGGCTCCTGTCCTCTTCCAGGAAACGGGTAAAACCCCCGGACATTCCGTGAGGTATGATAGTTATCTTCCGCAGCGGTTCTATATTGGGCAAAACGGCCCCGACCAGGGCATGTCCTGCTTCGTGATAAGCGGTAATCTTTTTTTCCTTGGGGCTGATTCTTTTGCTCTTTCTTTCCGGACCGGCAATTACCTTATCGACGGAGACATCAAACTCGGCCATACTGATGGCTTTCTTGCCCCGTCTGGCTGCCAGGATAGCTGCCTCGTTTATCAAGTTGGCCAGGTCCGCCCCGCTGAAACCGGCTGTCTGCTTGGCGACAACCTCCAGGTCAACGGCATCATCCAGCGGTTTACCTTTTATGTGGACATTCAGGATAGCAGTCCGACCGGCAATATCCGGACGGTCCAGCACCACCCGACGGTCAAAGCGGCCGGGCCTGAGCAGGGCCGGGTCAAGAATGTCCGGGCGGTTGGTAGCCGCCAGCACAATTACGCTGGTATTGGTGTCAAAGCCATCCATCTCGGTAAGAATCTGGTTCAGGGTCTGCTCCCTCTCATCATGACTGCCGCCCAACCCGGCGCCCCGCTGGCGTCCCACAGCGTCAATCTCGTCAACAAAAATGATGCAGGGGGTATTTCGCTTGGCCTGGTCGAAGAGATCTCGCACCCGGGAAGCGCCGACGCCGACAAACATCTCGACGAATTCGCTGCCGCTGATGGAGAAGAAAGGTACTCCGGCTTCACCGGCAACCGCCCTGGCCAGCAATGTTTTACCCGTGCCCGGCGGGCCGATAAGCAAAACACCTCTGGGTATACGGGCTCCCAATACCTCGAACTTTTCACGGTTCTTGAGGAACTCTACTACCTCGGTCAGTTCCTGCTTGGCTTCATCCACTCCGGCCACATCATCGAAACTTATCGATGGCTTATCCATAGGAGAGAGCCGGGCCCGGCTGCGGCCAAAACTCATAGCCTGATTATTGGCCCCTCTGGCCCGGAAGAAAACAAAAAAGAGCAATCCGCCGATAAGGACCAGGGGCAGAAAACTGATTAGTATGTTCCCCCAGTTGATTCCCCGGGGGGCTATTTCATATTCCACATCAGGGTTTAGGCCCAGGTCATGCAGGTCGTTGTAACCCAGAATGCCGATATTGGTCTTGATTTCACGGCCATCGGTGGTAGTAACGGTCAGCCATTCGCCTTCCTCCACTATCTTGGATATTTCGTTATTCTGAGACCTGGCTATGAGCTCGCTGACCGGAATTTCATTCGGTTCCTGGGGCATGGAAGTAAACAATGCGGTTATGACCACCGCGCCCAGTAAAATAGCTATATAAAGCAAGCCGCTGCGTTTCCAGTTGAATTTCATTACTCTCCTCGTCACTCCCCTTGTCAAGCTGATTTACAGCTTGACCCTATCATATTATATCAGAAACAGCCGCCAGCATGGAAATAGAAAAATCAGGCGTCTTTAATGTCCCGGTTAACCCGTCTTAACCATACTTTGGTAAGTATCCCGCAGCAGCAAGGCGTCCTCCTCCCGGTTCGGGCTTTCGCAGATTACCAGACCGCCGATGTCAAAGTCTTTCAACGCCTTGAGGAGTTCGGTGTAATTCAGGTCCGAATCTGTCAGGTTCAGGTGATTTCTCTCTCCTTTAGGTCCGTAATGAATACCGGAGAAATGAATATGCATATTATCCAGGGCATCCTTGCCCAGTTTTTCCCCTATCTGTGACAACGTATCGGTGAATTCCGGGTAACTGTTGTTCGCCCCGGATCGAGCGTGCCAGTGGGCAAAGTCAATACAGGGGGCCAGGCCCTCCACCTCGCCACAGAGACGGATTATCTCGTCCAGGCTGCCGAACTGGCTGGGTTTGCCCATCAGTTCCGGCCTGATACAAATCAGGTTATTCTCCTGTCTGAGCCTGACCATTAATTCTCCGACATATTTTTTTACCGTCTCAAAAGCCTGCTCCGGTGGGTCGCCCAGATAAAAAGCAGCGTGAAAAACGGCGCTCTGAGCTCCGCATAATGAACCGATGTGGGCCGTCCGGTAGAGCCGTTCCTGGCTGGCGATTATCTTTTCCGGCTCGTGAGCGTTGAAATTAATGTAATAGGGAGCGTGGGCGGAGAGCTTTATGCCTTCCTCCGCCGCCACCTCGGCAACCAGCCGGGCCCCGGCTTCTCCCATTCTCACGCCCTGGACGAATTCTACCTCCATACAGCCCAGTCCCAGGGCGGCTACGCGCCTGATGCCATCTATGGTGGTCTTTGTTTCCGCCGTATGGGGAATACCCGCCGTGCCAAAAGAAGCTCGGCCATTTTTCTTTCTTCCTTGCTAACCTGAGCGCTACTATATCCACTATAAATGTGTTGCGGTTGTTTATCAACTTAAGGTCCGTTTGCAGGTGGTTGATTACACCGCTGGTTTCAGAAGCTTATATTCTTTCTGGTTAACCTCACCCCTTAATCCCCCTCTCCTTGAGAAGAAGAGGGGGAAGAGATTTTAGAGAGGGGGCAAAGCCCCCTCTCTAACTAAAACACCCCCTTCCCCTCGTAGGGGAAGGGGGATATAGGGGGATGGGGTTAAACTATAATCACCTAATATTCAGTACCGCAGGCCGGCCTTATCAAATAAACCCGAACATAAACCAACCGTTTCCTGATTGACGGCCGGGCTCAAAGAGTGTTAAACTAGTTAAGAATATTAATTATTTATTTTGTGAACTAGTTTTTAATATTAATCATGGCAAGTGAAAACCCGCTGGACAATGTCGCCGATGAATTATTTTCCACCCTGCCCCTCATTCACCGGAGTATCAGACGCAAACTTTTCAGGACGGCTCTGAGCGGTTTCAATAAAGATATCACTCCCCCCCATTTTGAAATTATGAAATTACTGCAGGAAACCGGAACTCTCCATGTAGCGGAAATCGGAGAAAGACTGCAGATAGCCCGGCCGCAAATGACCCACATGATAGACAAACTGGTAGAAATGGGTTTTGTCGAGCGGCAGCCGGGCAATGAAGACAGGAGAACCCTGAATATCACTCTTAACAGCCAGGGGAAAACAGTCCTGTCCGGGCAGGAACGCCATATCAGGAACGCTGCCAAGGAAGCGCTCTCAAACCTTCCCGAAGAAACGCTGCGTGACCTGTCGGCTTCACTGAGAAAGCTGCAGGAAATATTCTCCCAGTTGAAATAGACAATTTTCTCTTCACCGCGCGGGCAACACTGTGAGGTATAAAGGATGCGATTTGGCGCGAAAAATAATATGAACGACGCGAGACAGAATATGCTGGCCACGGAAGGCATTGGCAAGCTGCTCATACGCCTGTCTCTGCCGGCTATGATAGGCATGTTCGTCATGGCCCTTTATAACGTGGTGGACACTATTTTCATCGGCCAGGTGGTGGGTCCGCTGGGAATCGCCGGTCTGACTATCGTCTTCCCGTTGCAGATGGTGGTGATGGGGCTGGGAATGATAGTCGGTATCGGGGGAGGTTCTGTTATCTCCCGGGCTCTTGGCTCTGGAAATACGGCGAGGGCGGAACGAACCCTGGGCACTTCAGTTCTCATCGTGATTATCCTGGGAGTGCTGATTCCGGCTGTCGGAGTGACCAACCTTACTTTCTGGCTCAAGCTCTTCGGCGCTTCGGAGACAATACTTCCTTTCGCCATACCGTACCTGGAGGTCATCCTGCTGGGCACATTCTTCCAGGTATTCGCCATGGGAGTGAGCCAGCTGGTCCGGGCCGAGGGAAACGCCCGGGTGCCGATGGTAAGCATGATAATGGGGGCCGGACTGAACATCGGGCTGGATGCCGTTTTCATCCTGTGGCTGGATATGGGCGTACAGGGAGCGGCAATAGCCACCGTGCTGGCGCAGGTAGTATCAACCCTGTATATCCTGCGTTATTACCTGTTTCAAAACAGCACCCTGAAAATTAAACTGAAAAGCCTGGTACCGGAAGGCAGTGTATTGAGGGAGATTACCAGCGTCGGTATGGGCTCATTTTTCAGAACAACCGGAGGCAGTCTGACCATCGCTATCATCAACAGGACACTGATGACCTATGGAGGGGACATGGCCATTGCCTCTTTCGGGATGGTAATCCGCCTGATGATGTTCCTCTTTATGCCGCTGATGGCCCTCGGTCAAGGTGTCCAGCCCATCCTGGGATTCAGTTACGGGGCCAGGCGTTACGACCGGTTACTCCAGGCCGTAAAACTGGCCAGCATAATGGCCACGATAATGTCCGTATTTTCTTTCCTGATTGTTTATCTCCTGCCGGCTCCGATGTTTCACGTTTTCACCACCGACGAATCACTGGTGGCGGCCAGCTCTCACGCCGCCCGGATAATCTTCCTGGCCGCCTATCTGCTGGGGTTCCAGATAATAGGCTCGGTGTTGTTCCAGGCTCTGGGCAAGCCGGTGCCTACTTTTCTCACCGCCACTTCCCGGCAGGTGCTTTTCCTGCTGCCCCTGGTCTTCATCCTGCCCAACTACCTGGGGATAGACGGCGTCTGGTATTCATTCCCCATCGCCGACGTCCTTTCAACCGTTATGACCCTGGCCCTGATGGTCCCCCAGATACGTGACCTCAGAAAAGAGGCCTCCCGTCAGCGGCTTAAACAGGTTACAGCGGAGACAGGATAGGCCCCGGTTAAAAAAAGAATG
>JAZFUC010000113.1:0-4188 GCA_036446995.1 Dehalococcoidales bacterium
TAACCTGAAGCTGGCCGATTTCCCCGAGATTCAGTCGACGGCCACCAGTCTGGCCGATGAGCTGGGCGGGGAAGTCTCAAGGCTGGAAGTGGTGCGCAGCCTGCTGGTGGAGATGGACGGCCTCTACCTGTCGGCTGCATCAGGCGGGTTCATCTACGAACAGTGGCGGGATAAAATGATTACCCTGGGCAGGCAGGTCAGGGTCACTGAAGGTGGAACCTCATATGAGGGAGTGGCCGAATCCGTGGCCACTGACGGCAGTCTCCTGCTCCGGGCAGGGGACGGTAAGCTGACCAGGATTGTCGCCGGAGATGTTACTCTGAGTGATTAGTAAGAGGCGCCTGAAGAGATTAATTCTCTTCAGGCGCCTCTTAAATGTATTAAACTTTTTAGCCCGGATTATTTGTCTTTCTGGTCGTCTTTTACCCTGTCGGATATCTTGGTGAAGGCCTCGAAGATGTTTATCGGCAGAGGGAAGATGATGGTACTGTTCCGCTCCGTGGCTATCTCGGTAAGAGTCTGGAGATAACGCAGCTGGAGGGCGGTGGGTTCGCGGGCCATTATGGCACCGGCATCAGCCAGTCTCTCGGAAGCCTGGAATTCACCGTCAGCATGGATGATTTTAGCCCTTCTTTCTCGTTCGGCCTCAGCCTGGGCGGCCATCATCCGCTTCATCTGCTCGGCCAGCTCAACCTCTTTAATTTCCACCGTGCTGACCTTTACGCCCCAGGGGTCGGTATGCTCGTCGATTATCTGGGTGAGCATCTGGTTCAGCTTTTCCCGCTCGGTCAGCAGTTCGTCAAGCTCGGACTGTCCCAGCACATTCCTTAGTGTTGTCTGTGAAATCTGGGAAGTAGCCCTGATATGGTCCATCACCTTGACCACCGAGTCTTCGGGATTGACTACCCGGAAATAGACCACGGCGTTAACCCTCACGGTGACATTATCCTTGGTGATCACTTCCTGGGAGGGGACATCCATTGTTACCACCCGCAGGTCAACCTTCACCATCCGGTCGACCATCGGGATGATAAAAAAGAGGCCGGGCCCCCTCTGCCCGATCAGTCTTCCCAGGCGGAAAAGGACGCCCCGTTCGTACTCCGGGACAATCTTGACCGCCATGGAAATAATCACAAGCACCACTAACCCTATAATAACGATAACTATTGTATCCATACCCGTTCCTCCTTATTTATTTTCTACTGACGTATAGTACCAGGCCGGTGACCCGGTTTATAATTACTTCCTCACCGGGTTCCACCCGGCCGTCCTCAGCTATGGCTGACCACCTCTCCCCTTCCACGAAGACCAAACCCCGGGGTTCCAGGGTAGTTTTGACCTCGGCTGTTTTGCCTACCAGGTCTTCACTGCCGGCCGCTATTCTGAAACGGTGGGCCACAATTCCCCGGTTAACGGCAAAGATGATGAAAGCAATGAGGAATACTAATAAAAGTATAACCAGCCACAGGTCTATCTCCAGTAAAATATTTCCGATTATAATGCTCATTCGTTTACTCGCTCTCTTTTTTTCTCGATACGTGGAGTTTCAGGTTGTCGATGCTGTCAATTATCACTTCTTCCCCGGGTTCCACTGGTCCCTCTTCTGTAACGGCTTTCCAGCGTTCACCTCTGAACAAGACCATGCCCTCCGGCGCCAGGGAGGCGGTAACCCTGGCCGGCTTGCCGATAAGTTCCTCCCAGCCGGTAGCCGGCTTGTAATGGCGGGACTTGAGTATCCGGCCGATAACAAAGACGAAAACGGCGCCGATAGTAACCGAGATGCTGCCTATCAGCCACGGGTTTACCTGGAATAAGGGGCCTCCCTTGAAGAGGATTAGCGAGCCGAGGACAAGGGCGGTTATCCCCCCGGCAGTGAAGAGACCGAAGGAGGTGGTCAGCAACTCAGCGATAAAGAGTCCGAAGGCGAGCACGATAAGCAGGAGGCCGGCATAGTTGACGGGCAGCATTCCCAGCGAAAAGAGGGCCATCAGCAGACTGATGGCGCCGATTACACCGGGGAAAATCAGCCCCGGATTGGAGAGTTCAACCATAATACCCAGCGTGGCCAGGCTTAACAGCAGGTAAGCGATGTTGGGGTCGCTGATGGCGTAAAGAAAGTCCTCGATTCCGGTCATCGGGACATTGTTGATGGTAACATCAGTGGTGTCCAGAGTAATCACCGCCCCGCCGAGCATGGTCACTTCGAGGCCGTCAAGCTGGGCCACCAGGGCATCGAGGTTGTCGGCCACCATATCGATGACATTAAGCTCCAGGGCCTCCTGCTCGGTGGCGGAGACGCTTTCCCTGACTGCCCTTTCCGCCCATTCAATATTGCGCCCCTTGGATGCTGCGATACTCCTGATATAGGCGGCGGCATCGTTTACCACCTTCTCTTCCATCGTACTGGAGACGGTTGCTTCGCCCTCCTGGCCTATAGACACGGGGTGAGCGGCCCCCATGGCCGTATTCGGGGCCATAACAGCCACATGGGCGGCCACGGTAATAAATACTCCGGCAGAGGCCGCCCTGGCTCCTGAGGGAGACACATAAACAATCACCGGAATCCGGGCATTGACGATGTCCTGGACGATGTCACGCATCGAGGTATCCAGGCCGCCCGGGGTATCCAGCTGGATGATGACGGCCATGGCGTTGGTTTCCTCGGCCTGTTCAATGCCCCGCTCGATGTAATCCGCCAGGACCGGATTAACCACTCCCTTGGCCACCAGCACGTCGATGGTGTTGTCAGAGGCTGCCCGGGCGGTGAAGGAAGCAAAGGCGGCCGCAAGCAGACTGAATATCATGAACAAGCGTATAGCTCTTAACATAACCCACCTTATGGAAAATTTAGCAAACAGTACAATTGTATAGGCATTGTAATCCGAATGCAAATAAGGAGAACTACTCGGTTTTGGTTGCTGGTGCCCTTGCCTGTTTTAGCTTTAATTTCATAATATGACACTCACCCCATCTCCATGTCTCCCTTCTCCTGTTAGGGGAAGCGAGAGTTTAATTTGCGAGGGGGTGAGGTTCGCCATAAAAAGAAAAAGCTGCAGTTGTGACAAAATAATCACCCATATTCAAACAGATCCAATAACAGGCTAAAGTTGAAGGGACAGGCTGAATTAGTGTAAACTTTGAAGGCTATTTATAAGGGGTGTTATGAGAGTACAGAAGTGTAAAGGGACACAGGATTTTACTCCGGCGGAGATGAGAAAATTCCGCCGGATAGAGGGGCTGTTCAGGGACAGCTGCCTGAAGTGGGGTTACGGAGAGGTCAGGACGCCGACACTCGAATATCTCCACCTGTTTACCGCCACCGGAACTCTTACTCCCAGCCGGTTGGGAAAAGTATATTCCTTCCTTGACTGGGACGGCTGGAGCGGAGAGAGGGTTGTGCTGAGGCCGGACGGTACTATCCCGATCGCCCGGCTTTACATAGATGATATGGAGGGAACTGAACCGGCCAAACTTTTCTACGTTTCCAATGTTTTTATCTTTGAGGAGACGGGGACCGAGACCAGGGAAAAATGGCAGTGCGGGGCCGAGCTGATCGGGCCCGGCTCAACTGCGGCCGATGTGGAGCTGATGCTGGTGTCCCTGGAAGTGCTCAGGAAACTGGGACTCAAGAATGTGGAGTTGAGGCTGTCCCACGCCGATCTGATAAGAGCGCTGCTGTCCAAGTTCGGCCTGAGCGCCGGCGAGCAGGCCAGCGTGTTCGACCGGATTCTGGATGGTGATGAAACCGTGCTGGCCGAAACGAAATCAGCCAGGCCGGAACTGGGCAGGACCTTGAGTCCCCTGCTGGAACTGAAGGGCCGCTCCTCCGGCTTCCTTAAAAACCTGAAAGCCCTTTTTAACCAGGACTTTCCGGAACTGGGACCGGCTCTGAATAACTTTATCGATATTGCCGACCTGCTTGAAGCGATGGGTGTTAAATACCAGATTGACATAGCTTCGGGGAGGGGTTTTGAGTACTATACCGGGGTGATGTTCAAGCTTCTTATTAACGGGGAACAGGTGGGTGGCGGGGGCAGGTATGATGCCCTGATTCCCCTGATGGGGGGAAAAGATATCCCCGCTTCCGGATTCGCCCTTTACCTGGACCACCTGATGGGCCTGGTGAAACCGGAAGCCCCGGCTGATACGCCCCTGCCGGGAATCCTGATTAAGGCGGGGTCTGAGGCT
>JAZFUC010000114.1:0-5828 GCA_036446995.1 Dehalococcoidales bacterium
AGGGTCTATCACATAGATGATTTCTCCCTCAGTGATTGCCTGGTTCGGGCACTCCGGTTCGCAGGCTCCGCAACTAATACATTCGTCAGTGATCCTATAGGCCATGTAGTGTTCCTCCTTACTTTGTCCCTGGTTTTTTAACTTCTATATTTTTTTACCGGATATTTTCTGTTTCAATGCTTCAGCTACAGGTCCGGGGACCAGGTCGTCAATATCGCCGCCCAGACTGGCAACTTCCTTAAGCAGGCTGGAACTGAGAAATTGATACTGCAGGCTGGCCGCCATAAGGACAAGCTCACATTCATCAGTTAATTTTTTATTCATCATGGCCATATCGAATTCACGCTCAAAGTCTGTAACTGCCCTCAGGCCCCGTATCAGTGTCCGGGCTCCTATTTTTTTAGCATAGGCAACGGTCAGACCGGTAAAGCTTTGTACCTCAATATTTGATAAATCCTGAACCGATTTACTTGCTAAATCCATCCTCTCTGCCGTGTTGAAGAGCAGATTCTTGGAAGGAGTATCATATACGCCGATAATAACCTTCTCAAACAGCTTGGCCGCCCTTATGGCAATATCGAGGTGCCCATTGGTTATAGGGTCGAAAGTACCCGGATATAGAGCAATGGTCACGCCCTGTCCTCCTTGCGGTATACTGCGATGCAGCTGTCACCGTGACGATGTTCCTTGACCAGACTTAATTCGGCATAGCTGGCATCCAGGGAAAGGTGGGGTGAGTGGGTAATTATCGTAACGGTATCTTTCCCCACCAGTTTTGATGCAGCCAGTTGTTCGATAACACCGCCAATAGACTTATTCGTATATGGTGGGTCCATTAATATAATGTCATACTCCTTGTCCAGAAAGGAAAAAGCTTTTACAACGCTGCAACAGTAGATATGTGCCTGTTCGGTCAATTTTGTTTTAGTCAAATTCTCTTTAATTATAGCACAACATTTCGGTTCACGCTCAACAAAATCAACCCGACCAGCCCCCCGGCTGAGGGCTTCGATTCCCAAGGCCCCGCTGCCCGAAAAGAGGTCAAGCACCTGCTCCCAGTTCCCGGCGGAATTTTCCAAAATAGAAAAAATGGCCCCTCTGACCAGGTCCGTGGCCGGCCGGGTAGGTGTTCCTTTGGGTACTTTCAGCCGGTGCCCTTTGGCACTACCAGCGATTACTCTCATTACAACCTATATACAATAGGCTGTTTCTTGAGAGATTGTCAATCCTTGTTTCTCTCCATCAGGTCCCGGAGCATAGCCGGTATATTTTCAGTTATCGGCAGACCGTGGCCCGTGCAGAGGGTATCAATATCCAGCCGGGAGATTTTAAGAACGGATTCCAGAGCCTGGCCCCGGTTAAAACCAGCAATGCTCCGGGGGGGAAGCAGCAGGGCTTTGCGGCGTTTTCTCAAAGCGTCTCCGACCAGCAGTAGTTTGTGTTTAGGAGAGTACAAACTTATACTACCGGCGGTATGTCCGGGGGTATGAATAACCTCAAGCCCGCCCAGTGGTTCCAGTCTCTCCCCTCCGGCTAACCGGATATCAACATCTTCATCCCTGACGCCAAATACGGAGCGTATAGTGGAAGAACCGGGCAACTGGAGCAGCCGGTGCCTGACTCCGGAACGGGGTGGCGGAGTATTACCGTCACTTATATCATCCTCATGGATGGCCACCCTGGCCGGGGTCGAGCGTTTAAGGGCCGCCAGTGAGCCGATGTGGTCTATGTGCCGGTGGGAAAGGATGATAAGCCCCAGTTCTTCCGGCGAGCGTCCCAGTTTACGGATAAACTCTATTATCTGGGGAGTACTGCCGTGAAGCCCGGCATCTACAAGAGTCAACTGCTCCTCAGCTATGAGGACCATATTAACGCCCCCAATAGTCAGCTGGTAGGTTTTGGGGGCGATTTCACGATTGCTGAGTACCAGCCGGCGAATATTTGACATGAAGGGTATTTTGTCACCCGGCTGACTATACGGACTTTGGAGCCAGCTCATCAGTTTTAACCCTGTTTATAGCATCTTTCCATTGCGCCTCGGTCAGCCCCAGTCTCTGGAAGACATCGTCCACATATCGCAGATAGTAGTTATAGTCGAAAAGCGACTCAAGCTCTTCCTTCGGCACTTTGGCGACAACTTCGGGGTCAGCTTTCAGCAGGGTGAGAAAGTTCCTTTTGCCCTTCCAGGCTTTCATTGCATTGCGCTGGACCAGGCCGTAGGCCTCCTGCCGGCTCATTCCTTTATCGATGAAGGCCAGCAGCACCCGCTGGGAGAAAATCAGGCCCTTGGTCAATTCCAGGTTGTGTTTCATCTGTTTGGGATAAACATTCAGTCCCTGCATTACCGAGGTAAAAACACTCAGCGCGTAGTCAAGCAGCAAACAGGCATCAGGCAGGATTATCCGTTCCGTAGAGGAGTTAGAGATATCCCGCTCGTGCCACAGGGCCATATTTTCCATTGAAGCAACCGCGTAGCCTCTGATTAACCGGGCAATACCGCAGACCCTCTCGCAGAGTTCCGGATTCTTCTTATGGGGCATTGCCGAAGAGCCGGTCTGTCCGGAACTGAAGGGTTCTTCCACCTCATGGATTTCCGTCCGCTGGAGGCTTCTAATCTCGGTGGCGAATTTCTCCAGCGAGCCGGCGATTATGGCCAGGGTGGTGACGAACTGGGCATGACGGTCACGCTGTAATATCTGGCTGGATACCGGAGCCGGGGTAAGCTTGAGCCGGGCGCAGGTCTTTTCTTCAATCTCGGGTGAAAGGGTGGCAAAGTTGCCTACCGTCCCTGAAATTTTGCCAAAGGCAATCGTTTTCTCAGCTTCACGGAGTCTTTGCCGGTTGCGGTTCATCTCTTCAAACCAGATAGCCAGCTTGAGGCCGAAAGAGGTCGGCTCGGCATGAACGCCGTGTGTCCGGCCGATTATGGGAGTAAACTTATACTTCATTGCCTTATCAGCCAGCACCGCGGTCAGTTTTTTGATACCCCCGGTCAGCAGTTCGGCTGCTTCAACCATCTGTAAACTCAGAGCGGTATCGATGACATCGGAAGAAGTCAGGCCGAGATGGACAAACCGTGATTCAGGGCCCAGGGATTCGGCCACGGCTCCCAGGAAGGCGGTCGTATCATGGTGAGTTTCCTGGAGAATCTCCTCCATCCGCTTGATATTAATCCGGGCCATCTTAATCTTGGAGACGTCCGCCCTGGGAATTACGCCTACATCGGCCCAGGCCTCGCAGACGGCGATTTCCACGTCCAGCCATTTGTTAAACTTGTTTTCATCAGACCAGACCCGTTTCATCTGCGGTCTGGAATACCGCTCAATCATCTGTTTCTCTCCTTGGAATTATTGTCCAATCTGCTGCTCAGGCCGCCGGTTTCTGCAACCCGGCCCGGTAATCTTTATAGGCCTTCTTTATATCAGGGTATTTCAGGCCAAGAATTTCCGCGGCCAGGTAGGCGGCGTTTTTAGCTCCGGGAGCGCCTATAGCTACCGTAGCCACCGGTATCCCGGCCGGCATCTGGACAATCGAGTACAGGGCATCCACCCCGTTCAAGGCGCCCCCTGCCACCGGAACGCCGATTACCGGTAAGGTGGTCCAGCTGGCCAGCACGCCCGGAAGATGGGCTGCCATTCCGGCGGCGGCAATCAGCACTTCTATTCCCCGGCCTTCAGCTTCCACGGCGTATTGCCGGGCTCTGTCAGGAGTGCGGTGTGCGGAAATAACATTTACCTCGTAATCAATGCCGAGTTCCTTGAGCACATCCAGGGTCCCGTTAACCACCTCGGTATCTGATTTTGAGCCCATTACCACGCCTACTTTAGGCATATTCCCCGCCATCCTTATTGTAATATTCAGCCTTCATATTTTATTATATTCTATATGGACAATAAAGTATTTCTTATTAAACTGGTCCACTCGCTCATCTTTTTCCTGATGATGGCGTCACTGCTTTACATTCTCTACAGCGTCATCACCGCAACTTTCAACCTGCTGCTGCTCTTTGCTTTAGCGGCCCTTTTCATAGAAGGAATAACTTTAATACTGAATAACTGGCGCTGTCCCATGGCCGGTCTGGCGGAGAGGTACGGGTCTGAAAGCGGCACGGTGACAGACATTTTCCTTCCCTCCATTATCGCCCGCAATTCTTTCAGGATATTCAGTGTGGTATTTGCCCTTGAATTAATTTTACTGGCCATCAGGTATCTCTTAAACTGAAAAAACTCCGATCGCTTTAATCACCCTTTTACCGGTGGCATGTTTTTACATCATCAGTCCAATTATTTCTGTTAACCCCAACCCCCTGTATCCCCCCCGATTTCATCGGGGGGGAAGAGGTTTCTTTAGAGGGGCAAAGCCCCTCTAAAACTCCCCTTCCAATTCACCTAATTTTCTTAACGAAGAATCATTAACATATGATTCCTGCTGGTTAGGAGTCTTCCTAAACAACGCAAATTTCTTTTATCAGGGCAATATCCTGGCGGAACTGGCAGCCTTCAAAGTGTATCCGCGACACATTAGCATATACTTTTTCTCTGGCTTCGGCAAGGGTTTTGCCCATTGCCGTCACGGTCAATACCCTCCCCCCGGCCGTCAGTACTTCTCCACCCGTTCCCAGGCTCGTGCCGGCCTGAAAGACCTCTATTTCTTTATCCAGCCTATCCAGTCCGCTGATGGGAAGGCCGGTCTGGTACTCACCGGGGTAGCCGCCGGAGGCCATCACCACGGCCACGCCGACCTCTTCACTCAGTTCCACATTAATTTGGTCCAGGCCACCGTCTATCACGGCCATTATAATATCCACCAGGTCGGTCTTAAGCCGGGGCAGGACGACCTGCGCTTCGGGGTCGCCAAAGCGGGCATTGAACTCGATTACTTTCGGGCCTTCCGGGGTAATCATTAGTCCACCAAAGAGGACGCTCTTATAGGGCATCTTTTCTTTTTCCATGGCCGTTATTACCGGCTTCATAATGGTTTCCATTACCGTTTCGCCCAGTTCCGGAGTATAGAAAAATGGCGGGCTGTAGCTGCCCATTCCGCCGGTATTAGGCCCCTTATCTCCATCATAAATCCGCTTGTAGTCACAGGCATTCGCCAGTGGGGCTACCGTTTTTCCGTCACTGAAAGCGAAGACGCTCATCTCACGTCCTGACAAACTTTCTTCGATGACCACGCTTTCACCAGCCGCTCCCAGTGATTTTAACTCCATCAGGCTATAGAGGATCTCAAGGGCGTGGGGCACAGATTCGGCGAATATGGCCCCTTTGCCGGCGGCCAGTCCGTCCGCCTTAATCCAAAGGGGCGGCGGCTGTTTTTTTACATAATCCGTCGCTTGCTTAAAATCGGTAAAGGCGGCGCTCCGGGCGCAGGGAATACTGTATTTCCGCATCAGGTCCTTGGAGAAAACCTTGCTTGATTCTATCCGGGTGGCCGCTTTGGTCGGACCGAAAACGGGGATACCGATTTTTTCAAAAAGGTCGACAATCCCGGCGGCCAGAGGAGCTTCCGGCCCGATGACGGCCAGGTCAACGGCATTTTCCTGACTGAATTTCGCCAGCCCTTTGATATCATCGGCTTTTATATCCAGGTTCCGGGCGATTTTAGCCGTACCGGCGTTACCCGGGGCGGCATAAATCTCTTTAGCCCTGGGACTTTGGGCGATTTTCCAGACCAGGGTATGTTCGCGGGCGCCGCTGCCGACAACAAGGATTTTCAGTTTCTATCCTCCTCTGGTGTCATTGCGAGACCATCCCGACTTTGTCGGGAGGCGAAGCAATCTGTGTGGGGCCAAGTAATTCATAGCTCATTATACAAGTCGTGCCAGT
>JAZFUC010000115.1:0-2321 GCA_036446995.1 Dehalococcoidales bacterium
GAGAATTCGGGGCGGCTGGAGGATTAATCCTCCAGCCGCCCTTGCATTAGTTTGATAATTATCCTGTTTTCAGGCATTTCCAACTATAAATTTAATTGAATAAAACACCCGTAGCCAGCCTGGGTCGGAGGCAGAAAAAAAAGAAATGCGCCGGTCCCGGTCAGGATTTGGCGGCTGATTCCCTGTCTTTTTTTGTCTTGAAGAGCCAGTTTCTTAATATCAGCGGGGGGATGATGGTGGTCAGCAGGCTCATCAGAACCAGGGCCGCGTAGGTGTCCTGCATTATCAGCCCCTGGTTGAGTCCTATCAGGGCTATTATCATGGCCACCTCACCCCGGGGCACCATACCGGTGCCGATTATCAGGGAATCCCTGGTGCTCATACCGGTCAGCCTGGCCGGCAGCCCGCAGCCGATTAGCTTGGTGGCCAGGGCCACCACCGTCAGGAGCAGGGTAAACCAGACCAGGTTCAGGGTGAAGACATGAAAGTCCAGCAGCACTCCCAGGGAAATAAAGAAAATGGAGGCAAAGATGATTTGAAGGTGTTCCGCTCCCTCCCTGAAGGCGCTGCCGTGTTTGAGATTGACCTGGGTCAGGGAAACGCCGGCCAGAAACGAGCCGATGATGGCGGACAGCCCCACCAGTTCGGCTACCAGACTGTAAAGAAAAGCCACCATCATTGCCGAGATAAATATGGATTCGGGGTATTTATCGCTGAATTTTGTGTTGTCCAGGCGCACCATCAGTTTTCTCACGATTAACCGGCCCAGGAAAGCGCCGATTATGAGAAAAGCGGCCGCCTTTACAATCGTCAGCAGGATTAGCGAGGCGGATAGGTCTCCGGATACGGCTTCCTTGGCTATGGTCAGGGCCAGCAGGCTGAGGATATCGTCTATTATAGCCGCTCCGATTATAGCCTTGGCCGCGCCCGTGTCCAGCTTGCCCATTTCCTTGAGCACATTGGCGGTAATGGCAATACTGGTGGCCGTCATTGCCGTGCCGATGAAAATGGACGCCCCCGTGTCAAAGCCAAAGACCCGTGCCAGGTAAAAACCGGCCAGCCAGGGAACGATGATACCAAAGGCTGCAATCAAGAGATACTTGGAGTTCAGTATCTCTTTGAAATTAAAGTGGAGACCGATGGTGAAAAGGAGCACAACCGCCCCCAGGTGGCCCAGGCTGGAAACGAAATCGGTATAGGTAACCAGGCCCAGCAGGCTGGGGCCGACCAGTATGCCGGCCAGGATTATACCTACCACGGCTGACTGGTTAATCCGGTAGGCAATAAGATAGCCTGCCAGCGCTACGAACATCAGCAGGCTCATCTGAAATTCTATGGAAGCTAGTATACCTTCTTCAGCCGGCAACGGTTTTCCTCATTACTGCCCAAGTTAGCTGATTTTTACCGGGGAGTCAATAGCGGTGCTTTCAGGACGCCTGATTAGAGTACCTGAGCTGCCAGCGTGTCGTTTATTTTGTCATTCCGGCAGAAGCCGGAATCCAGTGGCCTTCTGCCTGGATACCGACTTTCGTCGGTATATTTATGGAGGACCTAAATATATTTATTAACCAGTTCCACCGTATTCTCCACATTCAGGCGCTGAAACAGCAGGGAAAACTGGTCTTCAAGGGCGCCGGATATACGCTGCTGACTTTCTTCCGGCAGCTGCCAGGTCTCTTGCTTGAAAGGCCCCCATCCCTTTTTCCTGAGCTTGTAAAGGAACTGTTCATCGGTATCCCCGGCTGATTTTTCATCAGCGTGCTTTTCCACCAGGTGCCGGTATATCCTGTCCAGAAGCTCTTTGGGGAAATAGGGGCTGTCATAGATTATATTCTGGAAACCGGTGGCCAGGTGTATCTCCAGGGTATCCGTCTCGGGGAACATCTCGAACATCTCATCCGGCAGGGTAGAAGCCCCGTGCTGGACGATTCCCCCCACTCCGAACTCCTGCTTGGCTACCTTGGAGAGTTCTCTGATGGCCTCGAAATCAAGCTTGACATCGGCGATCGACCCGTCGGCTGTTACAAATCCCCCGTGGGTGGTTCCCGTCTGCACGCTCATCTTGGAAATGCCGGTCACTCCTTCTCCGAGTTGGGCCCGGTAACCCTTCATAAAAGCCCGCAGTTCTTCGGGGGTGGTGTTGGTCTTTCCCACCTCTCCGATTTCTCCGCCCACGGAAATAGTTACATTTTCAGGCTCGATACTTCTGATAAGCCGGGTTAAATCGGTCGTAACCGAGTAGTTATTCTCCTGCTGCTCGTCAACGGTCGGCTTTCCCAGGTCTACCAGCGTTGAAGCGTCTATATCTATGTTGAGAAAGG
>JAZFUC010000116.1:0-5542 GCA_036446995.1 Dehalococcoidales bacterium
GTGAAATCATTAAAAGCGGGTACCTGCTGCATCAGGGCTGCCGCCGAGGCGATGATTAAAGGCGGACCAAAAGCGTTGCCGTCTGTTCCCGCCAGGGCCGACAGCGCCTGAAGCCGATCCATTTCGGTGTTGGAATCCGAGGCGATATTCTCATAAGGCAGTGCTTCCGGCTCGGGGAAGAGTATCACGTTCATAGACGGCCCCCAAGTTAAGAACTGTTCGTACAGTTTCTTGGTGTGCTCCGGCTGGGCAGTCACCAGCAGCAGCGGCCTGGATAGTCTCTGGTACAGGGTTGTGATTAAATAGGGCTTGGCGACGTCCAGCACCGCCGCCCGGGCGGTGCTGCCCTGCTCCAGCTCTTTCAGCAGTCGGTCATAAACAGGTATCCCTTCCATCAGGTGAAGCAGACCGGTTAAATCCAATTTTTTATTTCTCCCAAGCAGTTATAGGGCTAGCCGGTGTGGACTAGCCCTCTGAATAGATTTTAGCATACCGCGGACTATCGGGGGAAATTACAACATTTGAGGTTATTTTGGCCATCGTTGACTCATCCTTCATTACCGGAAGTCTGCCTACTGAATGGTGGACCTCACCCCCTTTATTCTCTTCAGATGAACCACTCTTATCGCCAGAGAAAGGGGTAAATATAAATGAGAGAGGAAAAGACGAAAGAGAAAAAGAGGAGGAGATATTAGAGAGGGGGCTTCCTCTTTTTCTCTTGATAAAGGGGGATGTGGTTGAATAATATAAGCCCTCCATTTGTTGGGTTTGCTCCGGCTTGTTATAATATGTCAGGTTGAACCGGAGAAAAAGAGAATGGCTGAGAGAAAAGATAAGCTGACCGGAAAGAGAAATACTCCCTATCACCGGATTATAGTTAAGTTCGGCACCAGCCTGCTGACCGGAGGGACCGACTGCCTGGACGAAGAAGCCATATCAAAACTGGTCTCTCAAGTGGCTCGCTTGCAGCAGCAGGGCCTGGAGCTACTGGTCGTTTCTTCAGGGGCTATTGCCGCCGGGCGTTATAAACTGGGTCTGGACGAGAAGCGCCGGGATGTCGCTTTTAAGCAGGTACTGGCCGCCGTGGGGCAGGGCCAGTTGATGAATATTTATGACCAGCTTTTTTCCGCTTATGATATTACCGTGGCCCAGGCGCTGCTGACCAGGACAGACCTGGCCGACCGGGCCGGTTATCTCAATGCCCGTAATACCCTGATGGCCCTGATGGAGTTGAAGGTGCTGGCTATCGTCAACGAGAATGACGTGGTCGCCGTTGACGAAATCCAGGAAGCCAAATTCGGTGATAACGATAATCTTTCGGCCATGGTCGCAAACCTGGTTGATGCCGACCTGCTCTTGATACTGAGTGATATTGCCGGACTCCATACGGCCGACCCCAAACGGAATTCTGACGCCAGACTTATTCCCCTGGTGGAAAACATTGACCGGGAAATTGAAAACCTGATGGCGGATGCCTCTGGCACTTTAGGCACCGGCGGTATGGCTACTAAAATTGAGGCCGCCCGGCTGGCCACCGCCGCCGGAGTGACCGTTATCGTGGCTGATGGCCGGGAGCCGGATATTATACTGGATGCAGTTGCCGGAAAACCTGTCGGCACCCGTTTCAGCCCCGCGCCTGCAGAGTCTGGAAACCGGAGTTCTAAAAACAAAGAGTGAATTCCGGGCTGGCCAGGCAGTCGGTATTTATTATCCGGATAGCAACTCCCCAAGTAGCGCCTGATCAGCAACAATCCTTCCGAAATTGAAGGGGCAAAGCCCCTCTCTTGACTCATATAAAGGGGGATGAGGATGAATATTGAAGAAATAAAAACTGACATTCTTTACTGCGGTGATAACCTGGAAATATTGAGAAAACATATTCCGGATGACTCGGTCGACCTTATTTATCTGGACCCACCGTTTTGCAGTAACCGGGATTACAGAGTAGCGCCGGAAGCTAACGGAATGCCGTCCGGGTCGGGAATAAAGGCCTTTTCCGATACCTGGAGCTGGGGAGAGGACGCTCTTAATACCCTTGAAGAGATAAAATCAGGGGGTATGTCTGGGCTCGGCAGATTTCTTGAGGGCATAACGGCTCTGGACGGCCCCCTGGCCGCTTACCTGGTAATGATGACTCCCCGCCTGCTGGAGATAAAACGGGTCCTCAAGGATACCGGTTCTGTCTACCTGCACTGTAACACGGCCGCCAGTCATTACCTGAAATTACTGATGGATATGATATTCGGCCCTGAAAACTTCCGCAATGAGATTATCTGGTCCTACAAGGGCGGGGGACGCTCCCGGAAACATTTTGCCCGCAAGCATGACACCATCTTTTTTTACACCGGAAGCCACCACTGGACATTTAATTATCAGGATGTCCTGGTGGACAGGACCAACCGGACATATTTCACCGATAAAAATGGTGAAAGATACTGGCTTAAATACGGGAAAAAATACTATCTGAAGCATGACGGTAAGGTCCCGGAGGACTGCTGGGCTGATATTGAACCGCTTCACGGCCCCTATAAAGAGCGCCTCGGTTATCCTACCCAGAAGCCGCTCTCCCTGCTTGAGCGTATTATCAAGGCCAGCTCTAACGAGGGCGATATTATTTTAGATCCTTTCTGCGGCTGCGGTACCACCTTAGCTGCCGCCCGGAAACTGGACCGGCGCTGGATTGGGATAGACAGTAATTCTGACGCCCTCCGGGTTACATCGGACAGGCTGCGGGAGTCATTCCCCGGAATCCGGATTAGAATTGAAGACCTTCTGGCGGCAACTGCGGATATTTAATAAGTTTGAAAACCCGTTTTTCTTAAAAGTGGTTTGATGCACTGGAGGATAGTGGTGCAAGTTGAGAAAATGGACTTGAATAAGCACAGTATTGAAGATATTAAGACTATCCTGGCTCTGGCGGTTGGAAATCCCACGCCAGAAAAGCTGCAAAAACTGGTGGATGAATATTGCATCTCAGACAGCCGTACTATCTATTCCGCTATTCAAAACGATAAAATTATCGGTATAATCGGGATAGATTGCACCCAGCGGCCAAACGGACTTATCAGCCACCTGGCGGTTCTTCAGGAATCAAGGACGCAGGGGATCGCCAGACATCTCATTGGCTATACGGCTGAATTACTGGAATTGACCGGTATTGAAGCCGAGACAGACCAGGATGCTGTGGACTTCTATCGTGCTTGCGGGTTTGAAACAGAGGAAATAGAAAGCCGGTATCCGGGAGTCGGTCGATTCAGATGCATCAAACGATACAGCCGTTAGGGTTATATTATATAATAAACACATACCAACCGGGAGTGTGGATATGGCATCAGCAATTGAAGAACTTAAAGAACAGGTGAAAGCGGCTAAAGCGTCTTCCCGCCGCCTGGCTTATCTTTCAACCGAGGTTAAGAACCAGGCCCTGCTCGGTATTGCCGACAGCCTTGAATCTGAGACTGATAAAATATTGACGGCCAACGAACTTGACTGCAAAGCAGCCGCGGCCGCCGGAATGAATGAAGCCCTGCTGGAAAGACTGACCCTCTCGCCCAGCCGTATCGAGGGCATCGCCCATGATGTGCGGGCGGTGGCGGCCCTTCCCGACCCGGTGGGAGAGATGTTTGATATGCGCACCCTGCCTAACGGCCTCTTAATTGGCAGAAAGCGGACGCCTTTCGGGGTAATCGGGGCCATTTATGAGAGCCGGCCTAATGTCACTATTGACATCGCTGTTCTCTGCCTCAAGTCCGGTAACGCAATTATTTTACGGGGCGGCAAGGAAGCGGTTCACTCCAATAGTGCTCTGGCAGCGGTGGTTCATAACGCGGCCACCCATGCTGGTATGCCGGAAGGGGTGGTCCAGTTTATCCGTAATACTGACCGGGGGCTGATCAGGGAACTGGTCAGAATGAAAAGTGATATTGACCTGATTATCCCCAGAGGGGGAGAGGAACTGCAAAAGAACGTAGCTGATAATGCCACTATGCCGGTACTCAGCGGCGGCATCGGCGTCTGCCATACGTATGTTGAAAAAAAGGCTAACCTGGAAATGGCCGTGGCAATTGCCAATAATGCCAAGGTGCAGCGGCCTTCTGTCTGCAATGCTCTGGATACGCTGCTGGTCGACTCCGATATTGCCGCAGACTTCCTGCCCCTGATAGCCACCGAGTGGGCCAAGGCCGGTGTAGAGATGCGCTGTGATGAAAGGGCTCTCTCTATTCTGAAGGTGTCCGATTCCTCATTAAGGCTGGTGCCGGCAACTCAGGACGACTGGGGCAAGGAATTCCTGGCCCTGGTGGCAGCGGTCAGGGTGGTTGATTCTCTGGACGAGGCCCTGGAGCATATCACTCGATACGGGTCCGGGTCTGACGAGGCTATCGTCACCGAGGACTATACCGCGGCCAATCGTTTTCTCAATGAAGTGGATGCCGCCACTGTTTACGTTAATGCCAGTACCCGTTTTACCGATGGCGGCCAGTTCGGCCTGGGGGCGGAAGTGGCCATCTCCACCCAGAAAATGCACGCCCGGGGGCCGATAGGTCTGAGGGAATTGACTACCTACAAGTGGATTGTCTACGGCAGCGGTCAGATTCGTCCCTAGCCGTTAGGTGTCCAGAACAGCCTGCTGGATTTGAAACAGTTCCTTGGCGCCCTTTTCAGCCAGGGAGATGATGGAATCAACCGTTTCCTTGTTGAAAGGTTTGCCTTCGGCCGTACCCTGAATTTCAACGAAGTCGCCCTGGCTGGTCATCACTACATTGAAGTCCACCGAGGCCGTGGAGTCTTCGTCATAGCAAAGGTCCAGCAGACGGTAGTCGCGTACTATGCCCACGCTGGTGGCTGCCACGGCGGAGTGGAGGGGTATCGATGATAAGACTCCCATGTCTACCATCGTTCGCATGGCCAGGTAGAGGGCTACATAGCTGCCGGTAATGGCGGCCGTCCTGGTGCCGCCGTCCGCCTGGATCACATCACAGTCAATGGTAAATGTTCTTTCTCCCAGGGCGTTCAAATCTGTCACCGCCCTCAGCGAGCGTCCGATTAAACGCTGTATTTCCTGGTTTCTGCCGGAAACCCGGCCCAGGGTCGAATCACGCTGGTTACGGGTTGCCGTGGCCCGGGGCAGCATTGAATATTCGGCCGTAACCCAGCCGCTGCCGCTGTGCTTAAGGAAGGCCGGTACTCGCTCATCCACGCTGACCGAGCAGAGCACGTGGGTTTTTCCCATTTCAATCAGCGCCGAGCCCTCGGCGAAGCTCTGGTATCCCGGGGTTATCTTCACCGGACGCAGTTCATCCCAGGCGCGGCCGTCAGCTCTCTTCATATCAGACAATCTTGCTCTTTCCCATCAGAAGTTAATGCCTGAGTATAACACCGATGGGTGATGCTGACAATCCGGCCCTACGGCTTAAAAGCGCGGGTGACCATATAAATGGATGTGTACGTGGAGAGTAAATCGTCGTCTCCCTCACGGTCACGGTCTTCATAAAAGCCGGTTATCAGGAAACCGGAGCTGATTTGTCCCCCTATCTGGTCATCG
>JAZFUC010000117.1:0-10405 GCA_036446995.1 Dehalococcoidales bacterium
AGTTCCTTAACACCCTGGCTGGCGCTGGTAAAAAGTCTGGCCATTTCGTTATCCCGCAGATTTTTAACTAATCTCTGCTTGCCGCCGGGTTCATCATGGACGCACTGTTCGAAGGGGCAGTTCAGGCAAGACTCGGCCAGGTCGCAGCCTTCGTCCCGGTAGCGGCAATATTCGGGGGGTAAATCAAACTCAAACTCAACGTTCCCGTTCTGCTCCATCGCTCTATCTCCAACTCAAACATCGCAATCACAGCGTTAAATTAGCACATATGTTCTAATACCGTCAATGGTCTTTTGTCGTCTTTTGGAGATATGGAAACCCATCCCCCTTTGCTAAAGGGGGAACCTTGCCCTAAATGTCATTCTGGAAGGAGTCCCGATGAAACCGGGACGACTGAAGAATCTCAGGGAGGGGTGGGAAATGACGCACTCCCCCACCCTGAGACCCTGAGCCCCGACTTGTCGGGGCTCCAGGGTGACAAAGACGTAGTACTTAGGGGGACTAAGGGGGATTTAAAATCCCTCTCTTTCTTCTCATGTTCAAGTCAGGGGCAAGCTCTTTACCAAAGGGAGAAGTTTATTTTCTATAATATAGAATGTCGTAGATACTGACAAACTACAATAATTCATCTCCCTTGACGGGAGCGGATGAAGGTGAGGGTGACAGGGAATTGTGTCCCCTCACTCTAACTCTCTCCCGCGAGGGGAGAGAGAACTATAATATTTTCCAGCATTCTCTCAAGTTTATCCAACTATTCAATTATTAGCCTGTCTTCGTATCTGGTGTGTTATAATTGGGCTTACAAATGGCAGTGAATAGAAAAACAATTATTGCCGTTATTGGCGCCGGAGAGCCTTCCGCTGAGGAAACCAGGTTGGCCGAAGAAGTAGGCAGAGAGTTGGGGCAGCGGGGAGCTATCCTGGTCTGCGGCGGACTTGGCGGAGTGATGGAGGCGGCCTGCCGGGGAGCCAGCGGCGCCGGTGGTCTCACCATCGGGATACTGCCCGGAGATATTCCGGAGGCGGCAAATCCTTACGTCCAGATTCCGGTGGTGACCGGTATGCGTAATGCCCGGAACGTGGTTGTGGTAAAATCGGCCGCGGCCGTTATCGCCGTTGGGGGCAGCTACGGGACGCTTTCCGAGATAGCCCACGCTTTACAAAGTAAAATCCCCGTTATCGGCCTGAATACATGGTCGTTATCCAGAAATAACATAGCGGATAACTCTCTTATTGTGGCTGACAGCCCGGCCGGGGCGGTCGCCACGGCCCTTGAAATGGCCGGGAACCCTTAAACTGTTAAATTCTGACCCGGAGGAGAAATCTTGGCGACTATCAGCAATGTAAAGGCTTCGGAGATACTTGATTCAAGGGGCAATCCCACTGTTGAGGTAAATGTAGAACTGTCCGATGGCGCCACCGGCCGGGCGGCCGTGCCCTCCGGGGCCAGCACCGGTAAATATGAGGCCGTGGAATTGAGAGACGGCGGTTCCAGGTACGGCGGGCTGGGTGTGTTGAAAGCGGTGGAAAACGTGAATAAGGAAATTGCCACTGCTTTGGTCGGGATGCCGGCCGCCGACCAGGCGGCAATCGATGCTAAACTGACCGGGCTGGACGGCACGGACAATAAGTCCCGCCTGGGAGCCAATGCTATCCTCGGCGCATCGCTGGCGGTGGCCCATGCCGCCGCCGCGGCAGAGGGCAGGTCACTCTACAAGTACCTGGGGAAAGATACCGAATACACTTTACCGGTACCGATGATGAACATCTTAAATGGCGGCAAACACGCCGCTGACTCAACCGATTTTCAGGAATTTATGGTGGTGCCGGCGGGGGCGGACAGCTTTCACGAGGCGCTCCGGATGGGCGTGGAGGTCTACCAATCTCTGAAAAAGGTACTCAAGGAAAAGGGACTGAACACGAATGTCGGCGACGAGGGTGGCTTTGCTCCCTCGCTGTCATCCAATAAAGAGGCCGTGGAGGCAATCGTTGACGCCATTGAAAAGGCGGGTTACAGGCCGGGCGCTGACTGCTATATCGCCCTGGACCCGGCAGCCAGCGAATTTTTTCAGGACGGACGCTATATACTGGCCAGGGAAGGCACTTCATTAACACCCGCCGAAATGGTCGGTTATTACCTCAACTGGGCGTCCCGGTACCCAATCATCAGTATCGAGGACGGTATGGCCGAGGACGATTGGGCAGGCTGGCAGTTGCTTACAGAAAAACTGGGCGATAAGATACAGCTGGTTGGTGATGACCTTTATACTACCAGTGTTTCCCGTCTGGCTAAGGGTATCGAGTTAAAAGCCTCTAATTCGATTTTGATTAAACCGAATCAAATCGGCACACTTACCGAGACCATCGCCGCCGTACGGATGGCCCGGCAGGCCGGATGGACAACGGTTATAAGTCACCGCTCTGGTGAAACGGAAGACACCACCATTGCCGATCTTTCAGTGGGCCTGGATGCCGGACAGATAAAGACCGGGGCTCCCTGCCGCTCCGAGCGCACCGCCAAATACAACCGCCTTCTCCGCATCGAAGAAGAGCTGGGTGAAAAAGCCGGCTTTGACGGAAAAGGGGTATTCCCCAACCTGAAAGGCTAGGAAAACAGATGTCCGGCTCTCATTACAGGCCACACCAGGGTAACTGAAATGTGCTAAAATAACTGGTGGAGACATCAAAATTATTGAGGAGAAATAAATGACAACCAAGATTGGTATTAATGGTTTTGGGCGGATAGGCAGGCTGACACTCAGGGCGATGAACCTGCGTCACAAAGATGACCTGGAGATAGTGGCCGTTAACGATCTTACCGATACCAAAACCAATGCCCATCTTTTGAAATGGGACAGCACTTACGGTCTCTATCCGGGGAGTGTAGAAGCGGCGGATGACTCAATTGTCGTCGACGGTAAAAAGATAAAGGTTCTGGCGGAGCGTGACCCCGGCAAAATTGCCTGGGGGGATTATGGCGTTGAGATAGTTATTGAATCCACCGGATTATTTACAGATGCCACCAAAGCGGCCGCCCATCTTAAAGGCGGGGTAAAAAAAGTGATTATTTCCGCCCCCGCTAAGAACGAGGATATCACGATTGTACTCGGCGTTAATCAGGATAAATATATCCCCGAAAAGCATAATGTAATCTCCAACGCCTCCTGCACCACCAATTGCATCGCTCCGGTGGCCAAGGTGCTCCACGAGAGTTTCGGAATTGAAAAAGGGATGATGACTACCATCCATGCTTACACCAACGACCAGAGCATCCTGGACACGGTCCACAAGGACCTGCGGCGGGCCCGCACGGCGGGAGTGAATATGATTCCCACCACCACCGGGGCCGCCAGACTGGTGTGCGTTATTATTCCTGAACTGCTGGGTAAGGTTGACGGTATGGCTATGCGGGTTCCGACCACCACCGTATCAGTCGTTGATTTTGTTGCCGAGCTGGAAAAAGATGTCACCGCGGAAGAGGTTAACCGGGCCCTCCAGATGGCTGCTGAAGGCCCTCTGAAAGAGGTTATGGAGTATTGCGAGGAACCACTTGTCAGCGTGGACTTCAAGGGCAATCCTTCCAGTTCTATCATTGACGCCCTCAGCACTATGGTTATAAATGACAACATGGTAAAGGTGCTTGCCTGGTACGATAACGAGTGCGGTTACAGCAGCCGTCTGGGTGATCTGGCCGCCTATATTGCCGCTAAAGGGATTTAACAGCAACTTGCGCTGTTAAATTAAAAGCTGTATCCTACGGGGGAGAGTTAAGAATAGAATTAAGGATTATAAATTAAGGTAAATAATGAAACTGGTTGTGATAGGTCTCGGGCAGTGCGGTGGCAGGATTGCCGATGAATTTGCCCGGCTGAACAGGAAGGCGATAAGCCAGCGGGGTATTGAGATAGTTAACAGCGCCTTTGCCGTTAACACGGATGTCGCTGATTTGAGCGGACTGCGCCGGGTAAAGCCTGATTTCGAACACCGCATCCTTATCGGCAGCCGGAAGACCGGCGGCCACGGGGTCGGCAAGATAAATGAACTCGGCGCCGAGGTGGCCAAGGAAGATGCCGATAAGGTTATCGATGCCATCAGAAGCACCAAGCGATTGCCCGAAGCCGACGCCTTTTTACTTATTGCCGGCGCTGCCGGCGGGACCGGTTCCGGTGCCATTGCTATAATGACTCACTATATCAAGCAGCGTTTTGGGGATAAGCCGGTGTATAATCTGATTGTTCTTCCCTTCGAACACGAGGAGGAGACGGAGGAAAGGACGATTTATAACGCTGCCACCTGCCTGAAATCCAGTTACCTGGTGGCTGATGCCGTCATACTGTTTGATAATCAGCGGTATTATAGAAAAGATGCTTCTTTGAAAAAAAATCTGGATAACATCAATGCTTTGATTGCCGCGCCGTTCTATAATCTGCTCTGCGCCGGGGAAGAGAAAAAACACAAGTACATCGGCTCCAAGGTCCTTGATGCCGGTGATATCATTCAGACATTTGTGGGATGGACGATAATGGGTCACAGTCGGTCCTCTATTTCTTTTCTCAGGTCTTTCTTCGCGCGAACCCGTGATTTCAGAAAGAAAGTGGCCGAGACCCAAAAAGGAATTCAGTCAATGGATGAGGCCTTGGGCAGGCTGTCTGTGCACGGAAATCCGGCTGAAAGCAGACGGGCTCTATACCTTGTCTCTGCTCCGGCAAGAGAGATGAATATGGACCTGATGAGTGAGCTGGGCATTTATCTGAAAGGACTGGCCCCGGAGGCCATTATCAGAAGCGGCGACTACCCCAGGGATGACGGGGCTATGGATGTAGTCGTCGTTCTGTCCGAACTCAGTGATGTGGCTAAAATCAGGGAATATTTCAAGAAGACTATCGGCCTTATTTCTGTTTTACAGAAAAGACAAGAAAGCACTGACACCGGTTATACGGAACTTGACGGCTCGCTGAAAGACATACCTTCCCTCTTGTAAGCCGCCCCGAATCTGGATTATTATCCCTATTCCCCGGTTATCTTACAATTTTGGTGTATATTTCCCAAGCTTGGCTAACTGTCTCCTCACGCACCTGCCAGGCTCTTACTATCGTCTCGTTGCGGCCCTCTAATGCCATTGTAATGGCCTCTTCCGAGTTTTTTTCAGCCTGCTCCCGGGCCTTCTGATAGTTCTCCGCGGCTTTCTCTTCCGCCTTCTCACGAGTTTTTATAGCCTGCTGGATGCCCCGTTCACAGGTATTATTGGCATGCTGCTCGGCCCGTCTATAAGCTTCGGCCACTTGCTGCTCATTCTCCCTGTATATCCTGGCCACTTCCCGCTCGGCTTCCATGTAGGCGGCATAAGCTTTCTGGGCTTGTCCCAGAACTTCATCAAGCGGTTTTACAGCTGTTGCCTCAGTTTCTGCCCGGGGCTGTTCGGTTTCTTCAACAATCGCTTCTTCAGGTTGTGTAATCGGCTCTTCAGCCGGGTCTTCCGTTTTTTTGACCTGCCCCTTTGGTTCTGCCACCTGATACCTCCTTTAGTCTGGATTCATGCTCCAGCTGCATATTAGTTTTTTCATTCCGTATTCTTAGTATACCGGATTTAGTCCTCGGTTTCCTCTTCATCTTCTATAGCTATCTCGTCCTCGGTTTGCTGGGCCTTTCTGGTCTCATACATTCTGGCCAGGAACTCAAGGCGGGATTCAATTTTTGCCTTTGGGTCTTCCGTTTCGCCTGCTTTATTTACATCGTCCTCTCCATTTCCGCCATCCGTTTTTGCGGCGGCGACTTTGGGCGCTTTATTTTTCGGAATGTCTTCCGTTTCTTTCTTGCCAATAGCCTTCTCGAAGGCTTTTATTGACGCTTCAGCTGTTTCCTTGGATAGTCTTCCGGTTACTTCCGCCCGGTTGATGGCTTCCTCAAAAGCTTTAATCGAAACCTTGGCGGCTTCTCGGGCCGCCCGTGTCGATGTCTCAGTGGCTTCCTGGGCGGCTTTTATCGATGACTCGGCAGTCCTCCTTGCTTCGGTTGTCAGGGCTTCAGCCAGTTCCCTGGCTGCCTTGGTAGAGGTCCGGGCGGATGCTTCTACCGCCTTCGTCGACGTCTCGGCTGTTTCCCTGGCCAGGTTGCTGATTTCTTCTGCCTTGCTGATTGCCTCCTGCGAGGACCTTACCACCGTCTCTATTGCTTCTTTTGAAACCGATATCGATATCTCAACGGCATCCTGGGCCGCTTTGGCCAGGGCTTCCGCTGTTTCTTTCACTACTCTGCTGGTCGCTTCTGCGCGGGCAATTGCTTCTTCAAACGCCTTGGTGGTCGTCTGGGCTATTTCTATGGCCTGTTTACTAATCTCCTCAGCCCTGGCAGTTGCCTCTTTGGAAGCCTTTATTGAAGAGTCCATGGCAACCTTAACCGCGCTGGAAGATATTTTGGCTACTTCTATAGCCGTCTTGCCAATCTCCTCGTTCTTAGCCACCGCTTCCTGGACTGTTTTTGCTGATTCCTCGGCAATTTCTCGGGCCTGGCGGCTCATCTCGTCAGCCCGCTTCAGGCCTTCCTGGGATGTTGTATAAGCCCCCTCTGCCAATTCCTTGGCTTCTTTGCTTGTCTCTTCTGCCTTGGTTACCGCTTCCTGGGCTGCTTTAGCTGACACTTCAGCCGTCTCTTTGGCTTCTTTGCTTATTTCTTCAGCCCGCCCGGCCGCTTCCTGGACCGTGGTGGCAGACGCTTCAACCATCTCTCTGGTGGATATACTTATTTTTTCCGCCTGGTTTACCGCCGCCCGGGACACCCGGACTGACGTTTCGGACATCGCCGTAACTTCATGGCTTAGTTTCTCAGATTTAGCCAGCGCTTCCTTGGCTACCCTGGTTGAAGTCTCGGACGATTCCCGGCTGATTCTTTGGCTTTTAGCTATCGCCTCGCGGGCCACTTTGGCTGATTCTTCAGCTGCTTCCTTGGCCGCTTTGCCCGTTCCCTCTGCTTTTTGTATCGCTTCGCGGGTTGCCCTGGTTGATAAATCGGCCCGTTCCTTGGCGGATTTACTGGCTTCTTCGGCCTTGCCTAACCCATCTTGCGAGGCGTTCAGCGCTGCTTCGGCCGCTGCTTTGGCCTGCTTGCTCATTTCTTCGGTCCGGGTAATAGCCTCTTCGAACTTTTGTACCAGCGCTTCGGCCGTCTCTTTGGGGGCTTTAGCAGATGCCTCGGCTTTGGCGATTGCTTCCTGGGCGGCTTGTATTGCCCTATCTGAGGCTTCTTTTGCCGTTTGGCTGATTTTCTCGGCCTTGTCCACGACCTCGCGGGCCGCCCTGGCTGATTCCTCAGCTGTCTTCCTGGCGGATTCGCTTATTTCCTCCGCCTGGCTTAAGGCTACCTTGGAAGATCTGGTGGATGCTTCAGCCGCTTCTCGGGCCGCCTTACCCAGCCGTTCAGCTCGGGAAACGGCTTCTTCAAATATGCCGATACCGTTTTCCTCACTATTCAATTGCTCGGGAGGTACTTCGCCAGCCATCTGAAACCTCTCCACATATTTTAATACAGGTTTTTTTGTTTTTCAATAGTCTATCTTCAGGAAACCCGACTTTGAAACGAGGCTGAAATAGTCTGATATCAAATTTCCCTCGTTTTGTCTGTCCCGCCCTTAAAAAATATTCAAATTGGTCATTAAATTGATACCTTCGGATATGGTCTAATAGCTTACCACAACCTTAACTCATCGTAAACAACAGCCTGCTACAGGTGGTTAACGGTGACAGGAAGAGCCGCTTAAAGATTGACATTACACTGCTGATATGATTATATTAGCCAACACTGAAACAGAGGTGAGAGATGAAGTTAGTAGTGATTGGTCTTGGTCAGTGTGGCGGCCGGATCGCTGATGAATTTGCCCGATTGAATAAAAGAGCGGTCAGCAGGCGCGGCATTGAAATCGTTACGGGCACCTTTGCCGTTAACACTGATGCAGCTGATTTAAGTGGACTCACCACCATAAAGCGCGATTACCAGCACAGAATCCTCATTGGAGGCAGGAAGACCGGCGGGCACGGTGTCGGTAAGATCAACGAATTGGGAGCTGAAATAGCCCGGGCGGATTCAGATAAGGTAATAGATGCTATCCGGACTACCAAGAGGTTTTATGAGACTGATGCCTTTCTGCTGATTGCCAGTGCCGGTGGTGGCACAGGCTCCGGCTCCCTTCCCGTGGTTACCCAGCACATTAAGGAAAGATATCCGGACAAGCCTGTGTATACCGCTGTCATTCTTCCCTTTGAACATGAGGAAACAACGGAAGAGAGGACTGTTTACAACACGGCCACCTGTCTGAAATCTACCTATGCGGTGGCCGATGCGGTTATCCTTATCGATAACCAGAGATATATCAGGAAAGATTCTTCATTGAGCAATAACCTGCAAAAAATTAACGCCCTGATTGCCGAGCCGTTTTACGGTATTCTCTGCGCCGGAGAGGAAACAAACACCAAATACATCGGTGCCAAGTTGCTCGATGCCGGTGACATCATGCAGACCCTGGTGGGCTGGACGGTACTCGGTTACGGCACCTCCCAGTTGCCCCTGATAAGACTGCCAGGCGAGCGGACGCGTGATTTCAGGAAAAAAGGCGGTGAGACCCAGAAAGGTCTCCAGGCTATGGATGAGGCCATAAGTGAACTATCGCTGGGCTGTAACCCTGAAGATGCCAGAAGAGCCCTGTATCTTATCTCCGCTCCTTCCCGGGAAATGAATGTGGACCTTATTAAAGAGCTCGGCGATTACTTAAGGGGAATAGCGCCCCACGCCGTAATAAGGAATGGTGACTATCCCAGGCAAAGAGGTACGCTGGATGTCAGCGTAATCCTGTCTGAACTCAGCGACGTAGTGAAAGTCAGGGATTATTATTCCCAGTCGACCGCCCTTATCCCCAAAATGAAAAAGAGACAGGAAGATACTGATTTAAAACTAAAGGCAATAGAAGAGTCCTCAAAAGATATTCCGTCATTATTATAACCGGATAATCAGAGTTTATTGTGCCAGCTTTACAGGCTATTGAGCAGTTTTTTTACGGCTGTGTAAAGCTGGTTTTATTTTGATAAACGGCCTTTTTTAATATTAAAAACCGTTGGAAACCGGCTGTTTATAGAGTATAATGAAGGCGAAAGAAGATGTCATCCCAAGTCTTTTATCGTAAGTGGCGTCCCCAGACTTTGGCTGAAGTAATCGGCCAGGAGCCCGTAACCCGGACCCTGCGCAATGCACTTGCCAGCGGCCGTATATCGCACGCTTATCTATTTTGCGGTCCCCGCGGCACCGGCAAGACCAGCACGGCCCGTATTCTGGCTAAAGCGGTGAACTGCCTGTCTGAAGAAGCTGAGAAGCCGTGCAATACCTGCTCAATGTGCCAGGCGGTTTCCGAGAGCAGGGCCCTGGATGTCATAGAAATAGACGCCGCCAGTAACAACGGCGTGGATGATATCCGCAGTCTGCGGGAAAAGGTAAATTACGCTCCTAACCAGGCGCGCTATAAAGTCTACATTATTGATGAAGTCCACATGCTCAGCACGCCGGCCGCTAATGCCCTGCTGAAAACTTTGGAAGAACCGCCGTCCCATGTTATCTTTATCCTGGCCACCACCGAGGCTCATAAAATTCTACCCACCATTTTGTCCCGCTGTCAGAGGTTCGATTTCCGGCGACTTTCAGCCGCTGACATAATTACAAAACTGACCCAGATATGCGCCACTGAAGATATTAAAATGGAGCCTGAGGCGCTGCAGCTTATCGCCCGGAGCGCCACCGGCAGCGCCCGGGACGCTGAAAACCTCCTCCAGCAGTTGACCACCCAATATGGTTCCGGGATAAGTCTCGAGCAGGTCAGAGCCGTCCTGGGTATTACCGGCGACTGGCGGGCCAAGGAACTGGTGAAACAGATTATTAAGAAGGATGTCTCCGGGGGAGTAAACACCATTAACAACGTCAATAATGACGGTCATGATTTGAAACAATTCAACAGGGAACTGGTGGAATACCTGCGCAGCCTGCTGCTGATAAAAACCGGCTCTGATGAATCGGTGGATTTAATCAGCGAGGATGTGGCTGATTTAAAGGAACTGGCCAAGGTAGCCTCCCTGGAACAGATTTTGAGGGCGGTCAGGCTTTTCTCAGAACTGGAATTTGGGTTTGATAACTATCCCACCCTGCCGCTGGAACTGGCCATGGTAGACAGCGCCCTGGACTCCGGCGAAAAGAAAGATAGCCCAAGCGAACAGGCCGGATATGAAACTCCTCAGCCCCGGAAGGCAGTCGCGCCACCGCCGATTAAGGTCCCCCCTGTACAGCCTGCGCCTGAACCGGCTGCCGCTGAACCGGTCCGGGGCGTTATTCCGGAACCTGAGGGGAAGCCAGAAGCCACCCCTGTTTCAGAACCG
>JAZFUC010000118.1:0-6570 GCA_036446995.1 Dehalococcoidales bacterium
TGCGGAAGTTCTGTCAGATGTTTTAGAAAAAGTGCTGAGCCGGGCTGAAGATGTAGCCAGTATGGCCAAAGAGACCGCTGACGAATCAAAAAGGACAACGGAGGAAGCGGTAAGCAGGAGTGAGGAAACTGCCAAATTAGCCAAGGAGACTGTTGAGGAATCAAAAAGAGAAACGCAGGATGCGATAATCAGGGGCGAAGAAGCTGTACGATTGGCCGGTGAGATAGCTAAAGAATCAAAAAGAGAAACGCAGGAAGCGATAATCAGGGGTGAAGGAGCTGTAAAATTGGCCAGGGAGATAGCTGAAGAATCGAAAAGAGAAACGCAGGATGCGATAATCAGGGGTGAAGAAGCTGTAAAATTAGCCAGGGAGATGGCTGAAGAATCAAAGAGAACATCACAGGAAGCTATAAGCAGGGCTGAGGAGGCAAGGAAAGCAGCTAAAAAAACTGCCGAGACTTTTGCGAAAGCCTTCGAGAAAGTTGTGAGCAAGGTTGAAGAGGTAGCCGCATCGGCTCAAGAGGTTACCGAAGAGGCCAAGAGAGCATCAGAAGAAGCGATAAGCCGGGCCGAGGGAATAAGTGAATCAGCCAAGAAAACTGCTGAAGATGCGAAGAGAGCATCAGAGGAAGCGATAAGCGGGGCTGAGGAAATAAGCGAATCAGCTAAGAAAACTACTGAAGAAACGCAGGTAACTTTAGAAGAGGTAAGCAGGTCGGCTAAGAAGACCGTTGAAGAATCAAAAAGAGCTTCAAAAAAAGCGGTAAGTATGGCTGAGGCGCTAAGTGAGTCATCTAAAAAAGCCGCTGACGAGGCGAAGAAAATCTTCAAAGAAGCAAATAAATTGGCCGTGGAGGCTATCGAGGAGTCAAAAAAAGTATCACAGGAAGTGATAAGTAAGACTGAGGAAATGAATGAATCAGCTAAAGCAGCTGTCGAGGAGTCAAAGAGAATATCACAAGAGGCAATTAGTAAGTCCGTTGAAATAAGTACATCCGCCAAAAAGGTTGCTAAAGAAGCCGAGATACTGTCACAGGAAGCGACAGGCAGGATTGAGGTAATAAGCGAGTCGGCCAAAGAAACGGCTGAGGAAGCCAAAAGAGTCGTTAGCGAAACGATAGACAAGGCCAAGGAAATTGGTAAATGGGCCAAGACGAATGCTAAAGAATCTGCCAAAGCATCTCAGGAAGCTGTAAGCAGAGCTGAGAAAGTGAATAAAATTGCCCAAAAAGCCACTGAGGAGTCTGCAAGGACTTTTAAGAAAGCGATAGAAAAAGCTGAAGAAGCAAATGTGTTAGCCAAAGATACTGCCGAGGATTCAAAAAGAGCATCAAGAGAAGCAATAGGCAGAACTGAAGAAATGGGTAAGGTAGCCAGAGAAGATGCTGAAGAAGCGAAGAGAGCGTCACAGGAAGCAGTCCGCAAGGCTGAAGAAATAGGCAAATTAGTTAAAGAGACCGCCCAAGAAGCGAAGAAAACCTCACAAGAAGCAATAAGCAGGGCTGAGGGAATCAGAGAATCAATCAAGTAGGCGGTTGAGGTGTCCGGCCTCATAAGGAATATCACCTGGTAAGTTAGAGATAACGGCTTTTGCCGCCCTACTTCCCGGTTTATAGCTCCCCATAGCCCACCGCTGCATTTACTTTTTAATCGGCGGCCTTAGAAAACTCCTTTAATAGTATATGTAATTTACCCCCACATACCATCAAAACTTTCAAGTATTTTACCTGTTTCCAGGTTATCAATGGTTCTGTTTGCATTTTCTTATTTACCTGCTTGTCATGGGGGTTATAGCCGAATCTGATTGACCTCACCCCCTTAATCTTCCGTTCAGATGAGCGTTAGGCCGGTCTCGCGCCGAGGTCTCAGGGCGGCCTCTCCTTAAAAGAAGAAGGAGAAGAAGTCTTGCAGAGGAGGCGAAACTCCCTCTCCAACTAAAACTCCCTCTAGATGAAATCACCAGGGACACAGGGGAATGGGGCGAATGTTATTAATACAACATTGCCACTGATGCAAGTAAATACATCATCAACCAAACCCGCATAATACCTCCTTTCCGGTTATTGACAATTTATTATTAGTGTGAGTATACTTCACCCAACTTATACCTGTAGTGTGTCAAATAATTAACCAGAATATGTATAATCTAACAGGATATATAGAAAATATATACCCGGACGAGAGGTAAATAAAATGATGAAGAAGATTGTCTGGCTAGTGGTGAGTTGTCTTATGGTTATATCCCTGATAACGGTCTCATGCGGAACGGCAACTCCTGAAGTAGAGAAAGCGGCACCCAAGGCAGACGAGCCGAAGGCAGAAGAACCGAAGGCAGAAGAGCCGAAAGGAGAAGAGCCGGAGGCAGAAGTAGTGGAGGAGGAGGTGGTCTCGCCCGAAGTACCGAGGTACGGCGGGACAATCACCGTGGTACGGCCCTCAATCTCAAGTGTTTTTGATAATGCGGTCGTCCGGGCGCCGATGACGGATACAAGCCTTATACCTTACGAGCAGTTTATTTATCCGAACTGGGCCATGGGACCCGCCGGCACCGGTGAGATTGATTGGGCCGGAGTCGTTTACAAATTTCAGGGTTTCGGTCCTCAGCTGGCCGAAAGCTGGGAGATCCCGGAAATCGGCACCTGGGTCATGAAGATACGCGAGGGGGCCCATTTTGCTTTTGACCAAAACAGTGAAGCCAGCCTGCTGGTGAATGGACGGGAATTCACTGCTGATGATGCCGTCTGGAACGTCCGCCGTTATCATACGGACCCGGATTTCTCCGGTGGTTGGGTGCGAGGTGCCCTCCCGGCAATGTCAGCTGCGGTAACAATAGAAAAGACGGGTCCCTGGGAAGTGACCCTTAAAACACCGGGAGACCCCTGGAACGGCTTTTTCTGGGTAACCTGGGGAGGGGCCAGCATGCATATGTTCGCCCCGGAGGTGATAGAGAAATACGGGGATGCCAATGACTGGCGGCGTGTTGTCGCCACAGGGCCCTTCATGTTAGTCGATTTTGTTGCCGATAGCCAGGCTACTTATGTGAGGAACCCGAACTATTGGGGCAAGGACCCGGTAGGTCTGGGCGAGGGAAATCAGTTGCCTTATGCCGACGGAATAAAGCTGCTGGCTATTCCTGATACTTCTACCCGGCTGGCGGCTATGCGCACCGGGCAGACTGACTGGGTTACCGATATCGGTTTTGAGGATGCTCAACCACTGTTAGACTCCAACCCTGATTTGAAATTCAACGAGTATATTCCCTATGGTCGTACGGTAAGTATGAGGATAGACAACGACGAGCTTCCCTTCAAGGACATCAGGGTGCGGCAGGCACTGATGATGGCTACCGATTATCAGGCGTTAAAGAACGACCTCTTTCAGGGGAAAGCTGAGATAGTGGTCCATCCGGTTCCCCCATCCTACTCCTGGCTCCATACGCCAATGGAGGAGCTGCCGGTGGCCGTGCAGAAGCTCTATAAATATGACCCGGAGGGGGCCAAGGCACTCCTGGCCGAGGCCGGCTATCCCGACGGATTCCAGACCAGCATTGTTGTCCAGAACATCTTGAGTAATGTGGACTGGGTCTCAGCCCTTAAGGCGATGTGGGACGAGATTGGTGTCGATGTGGAGATATTAGCCACGGAGAACACCGCTTACCAGGCTATAAGTTCGGCCCGGTCATGGGAGGGGATGATATTCTCAACCGCCGGCGTGAATACCCTTTATACGGTCATACTCGCTCTGAGCGAGTATCGGGGTGCAGCTCGAAACTGGATCATCAAGGACCCCTATATTATCGAGCAGTACGATGAGATGCAGCAGAATGTTTTCGTCAATATGGACAGGACCGACGAAATTTACAGGGATATGGTTCCTTACATTATGGAACAAGCCTATGTGATACCAATCCCCACGCCTTACAGTTACACCATCTGGCAGCCCTGGATAAAGAACTACCAGGGTGAAAAGGCTTCAGGACTTCTGGCTGTTGACCTGTGGCCCCAGCATGTCTGGGTTGACGAGGCTCTTAAGGAGTCACTGGGATATTAGGTTCTTTATCTGAGATTCAGTAATAAAGAGGGCTGGGGGTTTTCCCCCAGCCCTCTTCAGTGTTAATTAAAAACTCGCTCTCTATGCCGGGCTATATCCCCGGCTCCTCTCCAATCAGCAAGATATTTGTTTGGTTTTTTTCTGTATTATCGTGCTATCGGCAATCAACGTATGGAGACGGATTCTCCCCTGGTGGTTGGAGTCAACGTAAGGGCCGGTGTTGTATAATAGCCGTAGCGAGACATCAAAGGGGACAGATAATTGCAGCCTGGCCTGGAAGCGTATCTGGATATCGAGACCACGGGGCTTTCCCCTTCAAGTTGTGAAATAACCGTGGTCGGCGTCTATCTGTGCACCGGTAATGAAGACTGGTGCGTCCAGCTTGTGGGCCGGGAAGTCACCGCCCAGGGTATACTCGAAGCGGTAAACGGTGCGGAGATGATTTACACTTATAACGGCAGCCGGTTTGATTTACCTTTTATTCGCAGCCGATTGGGTATAGACCTGGCCGGAACATTCAAGCACCGTGACCTGATGTATGACTGCTGGCACTGGAATCTGCGGGGCGGACTGAAAGGCGTAGAGCGGCAGCTGGGCATCAAGAGAAAGCTGACCGAAGTGAATGGGCTTGAGGCAATAAAGCTGTGGTGGAGATACGTGGATTCTTTCGACCTGGACGCCCTGGATACCCTGCTGGAGTACAACCGGGAAGATGTGGAGAACCTGAAGGTCCTGAAAGAAATGCTGCTGGTATGAGCGGGGACAGGAATGGATGATAAAAGTCTTGAAATACTCGAGTTTCCGGCGGTAAAAAAGATTATCGCCGGGTTTGCATCGTTTCCGGCCGGTTATGAACTTACCCTGGAACTTACACCATCCTCTGATTTTGAGGACGTAGCCCGGCTGCTCAGGCAGGCCGGGGAAGCCATGCAGTTACTCTCCGTAGACGCGGTTCCGTCCATTGGAGGGGCCTCGGATATCCGTGAGGAAGTCGGCAGGGCAGCCCTGGGTAAAGTGGTGGAGCCGCTGAGCCTGGTTGAAATTCAGCAGACCCTGGCAGTCCTGCGGCAGGTGCGGGACAGCCTGGAAAACAAGGAGTCAGAGGCGCCCGAACTTTGGCTGATTGCTAAAAATATTACCGGCTTTCCCGGCGTGGAGAAAGAAATCGGCCGCTGTCTTTCACCCGGTGGCGAGGTGCTGGACAGGGCCTCGCCGAAGCTGGCCTCCATCAGGAAAAGGCTTATCAGCTCCCGGCAGGATTTACACCAGCGTCTGGACGAGATAATCAGGACTCCCAAGTGGCAAAAGATTATCCAGGAGCCGATTATCACCGAGCGGGAGGGCAGGTATGTCATACCGGTGAGAACGGAATTCCGCCGGGATATGGAGGGCATCACCCACGATATTTCCAATACCGGGGCGACCGTGTTCGTGGAGCCGCTGGCGGCCATAGACCTGGGCAACACCATTCGGGAACTGGCAATAGAAGAGCGGCATGAAGTGGAACGGATTCTCGAGGAGCTGAGCGGAAAAGTCGGCAGTTATAACGCCGAGATATCGGCCGGCGTATCGTGCCTGGCTGAGCTGGATGTGATTATTGCCAAGGCCAGGTACGCCCGTGAGGTAAAGGCCGCCGAACCCAATTTAATCAAGTTAGATGGTGGTTCAGGAAAAGCGGTGTTCGGCCCCTTTATCAGACTTGTTGAGGCCCGCCACCCCTTGCTGGGTAAAAAAGCCGTGCCGCTCAGCCTGGAAATTGGCCGGGATTTTTCCGTCCTGGTGATTACCGGCCCGAACACGGGCGGTAAAACGGTAGCCTTAAAGACGATTGGCCTGCACAGCCTGATGACTCAGGCGGGAATTCCTGTTCCGGCGGCCCCGGAGACCTGCCTGCCGGTGTTCGATGGCATATTTGCCGATATCGGTGACGAGCAGAGCATCGAACAGACCCTCTCCAGTTTCAGCTGGCATATGAACAACGCGGTGCGTATTATAGATAATACCACCGGGCAGAGCCTGGTACTGCTGGATGAACTGGGCACCAGTACGGACCCGGCGGAAGGTTCCGCCCTGGCCCGGTCTATATTGCTCCATTTTTTGTCACAAAAGACGCTTACCGTGGCCACCACTCATTACGCGGACCTGAAAGCATTTGCCCATAACACCCCGGGGATACAGAATGCCTCTTTTGACTTTGACCCTGACACCCTGACGCCGACCTACCATATGACGCTGGGCATCCCCGGCGGCAGCAACGCCCTGGCTACGGCCGGGCGTCTGGGCATTCCCTCTGAGATAATCGACCGGGCCAGGACGATGCTGTCCAAAGGCGCGCTGGACCTGGACGCCGCCCTGGCTGATATTATGGCCGAGAAACAAAAGATTAGCGGCGCCAGAGAACTACTGGAAAAAGAAAGGGAGTCAGTTAACGCTCAGAACGCCGAAATCGAAAGCAGGCTGGCCAAACTGAGAGCCGAGGAACGGCGGACCACCGATGAGGCCAGGGACAGTATCATCCGT
>JAZFUC010000119.1:0-18064 GCA_036446995.1 Dehalococcoidales bacterium
TTCAGCCCTTATCTCATCTTCAAGGCCGGGATTCATATGAACGGTCACCACTGGCGGCAGGTATCCTTTAAGCTCCCGAAAGACGAGAAGTTCTTCCCTGAGCAGGTCGGGAGTAAAATGGCCAAACTCCTCCATATAATCCTTGAACCTGTTAGAGGATGTAACCTCGGTAACCAGCAGCTGGGGAGAGATGTGCTGCCAGCAGTCGCGCAGGCCCGGCCCGGTGTCCCCGGTATAAAATAGGGTCTTTCCGTCAGGGGAGGTGACCTGGAAACCGACGCCGGGCTTCGAGTGCGGCACCGGCACCGGCAGGATGGTGTAGCCGGCTATCTGCTCTGCCTTCAACGGCTCCACCAGCCTCAGAATGATTGTCGGGTTCTCGGCCGGATGTTCCAGGAATTTGGGATAAGTGTCTCCATCAAAAAGCCGGTTTGTAATGATTGCAGCCACCGGCTCCGTGGTATAAATGGGGATGGTTTTACCTGAGAGATACAGGTTCATGGCCAGGGCGGGTATGTCCCTGATGTGGTCGTAATGCTGGTGGGTCAATAAAACCGCTTTAAGCTCAAGCTGGGCCGCCAGAGTCAGGCCGGAAGTCAGCCCTCCGGCATCCAGGGCCAGGACATCATCAATCACCAGGCCGGACATCCTGGTGTCCAGCGATTCCGTGTTATGGGCTCCCAGTAGTCTGATACGCATTTGCTTGCTGACCTTATGAACTTATTGCTTTACATCGATAGAAAAAGGAGAGAAATCAGTCTCGTAATCATAGGTATCCAGATCCTCTTTTTTCTTCAGGTAGTTTACAGCTGCATAGGTTAGGGGAGTGGCCAGAGCTTCGATGATAATCTTGGCCAGCCAGTGGTAGAGAATCAGCATTGGCGTAAACACCGGCGTCCCGAGAAAGGCAAGAGTAATAAAGATAGCCGTATCCAGCGCCTGCCCGATTATGGTGGAACTGATTGTCCGGCTCCACAGCCAGCGGCCATCAGTCTTGATTTTCATCTTGGCCATAATGAAGGAGTTGGCAAACTCGCCGACCAGATAGCCGAGGAATGAAGCGGCCAGTAACCTGGGTGTGTAGCCCAGAATTCTCTCATAAGCGGCCTGTCCTTCCCAGAACGGGGCCGGGGGCAGGATTTGTCCAATCCAGGCAAAGACAACGAAAATCAGATTGCAGAGAAAACCGAGCCAGATAACTCTCCTGGCCGAACGGTAGCCGTAAACCTCGGTCAGGATATCCCCGAAGATGTAACTCAGCGGGAAGATAAAAATGGCGGCCGGCAGGACAACGGAGCCAAAACTTAATACCTTTACGGCGATGACGTTAGCAGTGATCAGACTGGTGACAAAGACAGCGGTGATGACGACAAAACGCTGAGAAACAATCATAATTTATTTATTATTTACTCCTGACCGACTCCGGAAATTTGATTTTTATAACCAGTGCTGACGGCGGAAAAAAACAAGCATACTGGCAACAATTGCCAGACAAATAAGCAGGACAAAGAGGGGCGAGTAAGGGGAGTTACCAAAAGGGCCCAGCGGTATGTTCATCCCGAAGATGCTGGCCACTACGGTGATGGGCAGTAATATCGTGGCAATAATGGTCAGCATCCGTATTACCTGATTAGTGCGGTTGGTAGCTACTGAATCGTGGGTATCATTTAAACCCTCTATTATCTCTTTGTACTCGTCAAGTCCGTCCCAGATACGGTCCACGTGGTCCACCATATCACCGAAATAAACCGAGAGGTCTGTCTCGGTAAAATTGCGGAGTACGGCCTCAAGTCTGCCCAGTACGCCTCTCATCGGCCAGATAATCCGGCGAAAGGAAATGACATCGCGCCGGAGTATGGAGATTTCTTTGATAGCGTTCGGCATCGCGCTGGAGAAGATGTTCTCCTCAACTTTTTCAATATTATCTCCAATTTTGCTTAATATCGGCAGGCAGTAGTCTACCAGCCTGTCAACTATGTTGTATAGAAGATAACCGGAGCCATAAGTAAAATCCTGCCGGCGGGATTCTTCATCAAGCTGATGTTCTTTGAATAGCTTTACCAGTGGCTTGAGGTCACCATCATGTAAAGTGATTAGATATTTGTCTCCGATGAAGACGGACACCTGGCTCCGTTTGGTAACCCGTGCCTCGGCATTAAATACCGGGAAGTGGAAGACAAAAAACAGGTAGTCAGGATATTCGTCTATTTTAGGACGCTGTATCCGGCTGAGACAGTCATCAAGGTCAAGCGTGTGAAAGGGATAATTCTCGGCCAGGTACTTTATTTCCGCCTCTCCGGGCGGCTGGATATTAATCCAGGTCAGGTCTCCCCAGGTGACGGACTCCATGTTCAGCGCCGGTTCTTTCTTTTTTCTTTGAGAAGCAACCATGATGGGCAGTCCTTTACGGCATCAGACAGTTATCGCCGCAGCTGGTTTCAGTTTACATTCTAACATAATTATTGATAGATGGCATCAAAATGACGGCGGATTATGACCGGTTGAAAATCACAGCGTTTTGAGTGTTTTATCTGATATTTTACAGTATTTTTACCGGCTGTAGTACCTGATATGTGGTCCTCTGAAAAAAGGTTTGACAACCGGTTTTCAGGCGGGCTAAAATGATTGGCCGTGGCAGCGTAGCTCAGTGGTAGAGCAGGGGACTCATAAGCCCTTGGTCGCAGGTTCAAATCCCGCCGCTGCCACCAAAATCAGGTTCTTACCCAGGTTACTGGGTTATCTTTAGCAAATGGCTTTTAAAAGTGTTGACAAAGAAATTCGACTGTGGTATAAGTTTGATTTAAGATTTGATTCCATTGATAATTAACCTGTGACCCATATCACAGACTGGAATATAAGACTATAGTTACATTTAGCTAAATGATGAAGGGAATGACATGCGTGCTTATTTAATTAGACGATTGTTGCTGATTATCCCTACTCTCCTCATAGTAACCGTAATAGTATTTCTCTCGGTGAGATTCGTACCTGGCAGTATCCTTGATTTAATGGTTGCTCAGATGGGCGAGTTGTCAGGAATAACAGACCTGGATATTGATTACCTCAGGCACATCTTAGGCATGGATGTGCCTATGCATTTGCAATACGTCCGCTGGTTGGGCGTCTGGCCCCAGGCGATTGACCATGCAACTGCAGGGGGGCAGATATCGGGGATAATTCAGGGCGATTTCGGGGTCTCTCTCTGGAATAGCGAGTCGGTTCTGCAACAGTTAATGCAGCGGTTGCCGGTGTCCCTGGAGCTCGGGGCCATGTCTCTGATAATTGCCTGGCTGATTGCTTTACCGATAGGGGTGTTCTCAGCCATACGGCAGGACACCTGGGGTGATTACGCCGGACGGACCTTCGCTATCGTGGCTATTTCTGTTCCCGCTTTCTGGTTGGGGACAATGGTTATCGTCTATCCGTCAATCCTCTGGGGGTGGACGCCACCGGTTGTCTATATTCCACTTGCGGATAATGTGGGCGAAAACCTGCTGCAGTTCCTCCTCCCGGCCGCAATTATGGGTATGGTTATCTCAGGGACGACGATGAGAATGACGCGGACCATGATGCTTGAGGTCCTGCGGCAGGATTACATCAGAACAGCCTGGTCGAAAGGCCTCCGGGAACGGACCATCATTATCAGACATGCCATGAAAAACGCCCTCATACCCGTAATTACCATTGTCGGCGGTATGATACCCCTCCTGATTGGTGGCACGGTAATTATTGAGCAGATATTCACCTTGCCCGGAGTCGGGCGTCTGCTGTTTAACGCATTGACCAGGAGAGACTATCCCGTTATTTCAGGCATTAACGTTATCATCGCTTTAGTTGTACTCATAATGAATGTTGTTGTTGATTTAGCCTACGGTTGGCTGGACCCAAGAATACAATACAGGTAGTCAGGGGAGGTCGGAAAATGGCGGAACCTATAACTACAGCGCCCATAAGGTCAGAAGATGTGCGAAAAAGGCGCCACTGGTTTGTTGACTTGTTCACCAGACTGTGGAAAGAAAAACCCCTGGCTACATTCGGTGGAATAATCGTACTGATTATGTTCCTGACCGGTATTTTTGCGAATTTACTTGCCCCGTACGGATTTAATGAGATTATTCTTTCGGACCGGCTTGACGCTCCGTCGGGGGTTCATTGGCTCGGGGCCGATAACCTGGGAAGAGACCTGCTCAGCCGTGTCATTTTCGGCGCCCGTATTTCAATGATTGTAGGCGTTGCCGGAGCGGGCCTTTCAGTGATGGTTAACATGCTTATCGGCATTCCTTCGGGCTTCTTTGGTGGTAAGTTTGATATTATAATGCAGAGATTTGTTGATGCTTTTCTCTGTTTCCCTCCCCTGATTCTTTATCTGACCATAATGGCCATTCTGGGGACAGGCATTTTACCGGTAATTCTGGTGCTGGGGGTATCGATGGGTATCGGTCAGTCCAGGATAGTTAGAGCCGCCGTTATCGGTATTAAAGAGAATGTTTATGTTGAAGCGGCCAGAGCTATCGGTGTGCCGACGGGGAGGACCCTTATCAAGCACATACTGCCTAACATTATGGCTCCCATTCTCGTCGTATTCACTGTCGGGATGGGTCGTATGATTTTAGCCGAGGCATCTCTCAGCTTCCTTGGATTTGGCATCGCCCCTCCGACGCCCAGTTGGGGAGGGATGTTAAGTGGAACAGGCCGTACCTATATGCTCCAGGCTCCCTGGATGGTGCTCTGGCCCGGCTTGGCTCTTTCTCTGGTCGTGTATGGCATTAACATGCTTGGAGACGGCGTCCGAGACCTGCTGGACCCGAGACTGAGGGGTGGTCTGGGACGTTACGGTGCGGTAAAGAGAAAGAAGCCGGCTGAAGTTACAAGTTAGAGTAATTATTTCACTCCTGGCGGGAACGTCAACCAGGAAATATACTGAGAGGTGAATGGCAATCGTAGAGAAAGTACTTGAAGTCAAAGATCTCAAAACATATTTTTACACTGAGGAAGGCGAAGTTAAAGCTGTTGATAGCCTTTCTTACTATGTAGCGAAGGGTGAGAGTGTAGGTCTGGTAGGAGAAAGCGCCTGCGGTAAAAGTGTGAGTTCTCTCTCCATATTGCGCCTCATTCCTTATCCCCCCGGGGTCATAGTCGGTGGCGAGATACTCTTTCAGGGAAAGGACCTCCTTAAAATATCGGAAGATGAGATACGTGAAGTCCGTGGTAACCATATAGCCATGATATTTCAGGAGCCCACCACATCTCTCAATCCGGTGCTTACCGTAAGCCTTCAGTTATCCGAAGCATTACAGCTCCATCGGCATATGGATAAACACACGGCCAATGAAGAAGCGGTAAAACTGCTGAAACTGGTGGGTATACCGGATGCCGATAAAAGGGCTACAGATTATCCCTACCAGTTTAGTGGTGGTATGCAGCAGCGCATAATGATGGCTATAGCTTTAAGCTGTAATCCCGAGCTGATAATCGCCGACGAACCGACAACCTCCGTAGATGTTACCGTGCAGGCGCAGTTGCTCGAACTAATCGATGATTTAAGATCCCAATTCGGCACGGCAGTGATAATTATTACCCATAACCTGGGAATCGTTGCCCGCTATGTGGACCGGGTAAATGTGATGTATGCCGGGCGTCTTGTAGAGACAGCGCCGACAGATGTAATCTATTCTGAACCGAAGCACCCCTACACGGTAGGGCTACTTGGCTCGGTACCCAGATTAGACCTGCCCAGAAAACGAAAACTGTATGTTATTGATGGGCTGCCGCCCCATCTCGCCCGTTTACCAGTAGGCTGTAATTTTTCACCGCGTTGCCGCTTTGCTGTTGATCATTGCCGGGAGGAAAAGCCGACTCTGGATGAAGTTGGAGAGAACCATCTCTCAGCTTGTTTCAGGAGCGGAGAAATGAAGGAGTTAGCAGCGAAGGAGAGGGAAGATTAATGGCGAGCAACGAAAATCTTGTTGAAGTAAAAGACCTTTTCATGTATTTCCCTGTTACCGCCGGAGTAATGCGTAAACGAATAGGCGATGTTAAGGCGGTGGACGGGGTCAGTTTTAATGTAAGAAAGGGCGAGACCCTCGGCCTGGTGGGAGAAAGCGGCTGCGGCAAAACAACCACGGGACGCTGTATCCTGCAGCTTTACAAGGTTACCGGGGGTACGGTGATGTTCGATGGTAAAGACCTTACCAAAATGAAAGGTGAGGATCTGAGAGCTCAAAGGCAGCACATGCAGTTGATATTCCAGGATCCCTATGCCTCTCTTGATCCCCGCATGAAGGTTGGAGATATCATTGGCGAACCTATGCTGGTGCACCATCTGGTAAGTAAAAATGAATATAAGGAACAGGTTGATGACCTTTTCAGGCTGGTACAACTGGAGCCGTATATGGCGGACCGTTATCCTCACGAGTTTAGTGGCGGACAGCGGCAGCGCATCGGTCTGGCCCGGGCACTGGCTACCAGACCGAGCCTTATCGTCTGTGACGAACCCGTTTCGGCTCTTGATGTCTCCATCCAGACCCAGGTCATCACTCTCCTGATACGGCTCAGGGAAGAACTTGGTCTGACCTATGTGTTCATTGCCCATGACCTTTCCGTAGTCCGCTATATCAGTGACCGGGTGGCGGTTATGTACCTGGGTAAGATCGTAGAAATTACTGGCAGCGACGAGCTTTATGATAATCCTCTTCACCCCTACACGCAGGCATTACTCTCCGCTGTCCCGATACCCGACCCTGTAGTAGACCGCCAGCGGAAGCGTATCCTGCTTACAGGAGATGTTCCCAGTCCTGTTAATCCCCCTTCCGGTTGCAACTTCCATCCCAGATGTCATATGGCTCTTGATATCTGCAGTGAGCAGGAGCCTGAGTTCAGGGAAGTTGGGTCTGACCACTGGGTGTCCTGCCATCGAGTCTAGTCTAAGGTTGAAACACGACTGGCTCAGGGCGTATACTTGTAAGCATGAAAACTAAAGGCCGTTTGATGAAAATGGCCGTCGTTTATCTCTTTTGGGAACTTTCTCAATAAATCAGGGGTAAGGTATAGTATGTCTCAGTCAAGAAGACCGAGGTCTGAAAGAAGAGCTGAAGAGCGGGCCGCAGACAGCGATGCCCCAGCTAAAGACCATCAGGGAAGATGGACGAGAATTATCATTGCTGCGGTGGTGGCAATTATTGTCCTGGGCATTGCCGCTATTCCCCTTTATTCAACCTATATCGGTCCCTTCAAACGTACTATCATCACCGTGGACGGACTCTCAATCAATATTGATTACTTTTTAAGGATAAGTAAAATTACCGGCGCTGACCCTTTTACTACCCTCAATGATCTCTCTGAACAGATGATTATAAAGATAGAGGCGCCCAAATACGGCATTGAGGTCTTCCCGGAAGATATTGACCTGGAATTGAGGACGATAGCCAGAGGGAACAGCGAATTCATTTCAGAGAGTGAATTTAAAGAGTGGTACCGCCAGCGCCTAAATCAAACCGGCCTCTCAGATGAGGAATATAGAGATGTTATCGGGACTTCCCTGCTGGCCAATCAGTTTCACGTTTATTTGGCAGCCAGAGTACCAACCGTTGCCGAGCAGGTACATCTTTTCAGCCTGTTTGTGGAAACTCAGGAAGACGCGGCGGAGGCCAGGGAAAGATGGGCGGCCGGGGAAGAATTTACCGGCCTGGTCGCCGAGTTGACCCTGGATGAATTCAGCAAGGAAAATGATGGAGAGTTGGGCTGGTTCCCCCGGGGAGTTCTGGATCCCCAGTTCGACTACGAGGCGTTTAACCTGAGTACCGGTAATGTGAGTCAGCCGATACCTATGTTTGACCCTGAGGTGGATATGAACAGCGGACAGGAGCCGTCTATCCTGGGATGGAGTCTTTTCTGGATAAAGGAAAGGGCTGAAACGCGGGAGCTTGATGAAGAATCTTTGCAGAGCATGAAAGCTCAGGCGCTGGAGAACTGGCTTGTTTCGGAAATGAGTAATCACGAGATAAAATATTATGGCTTTAATAATGGCTTTGATTCTGAGACCTACGCCTGGATAAACTGGCAGTTAGCTAAAGAATAAACGAACTTTATGTAAGGTACGCGGATTTAATCAATTAAGGCAGGTATCTTGTTGTGATACGGGTAGAAAACTTAACCAAATATTACGGAGAACGTCTGGCCGTAAATAATATCAGCTTCAACATTGAAAAGGGAGAAATCGTCGGTTTTCTCGGGCCTAACGCGGCCGGAAAGACCACTACCATGCGTATTCTGACCGGTTACCTGGCCCCTACCCGGGGTAATGCCTGGGTGGCCGGTTATAATGTTCTCAGCCAGTCCCTGGAGGCGCGCAGGAGTATCGGTTATTTTGCCGAAGCAGTGCCCTCTTATGGGGATATGACCGTCCGCTCTTATATTACCTACCTGGCTACTCTCAGAGGGATGGATAAAGCCAGGATAAAGAAAAGAATTGATGATGTTGTCGATATCTGCCACCTGGAAGAATATATCGATGTTTTCGTCGGCAGGCTTTCCAAGGGCTTCCGGCAGCGGGTGGGTATCGCCCAGGCAATTATTCACGAGCCGGAAGTCCTGATTATGGATGAACCGACAGTTGGCATTGACCCCCGGCAGGTGTCTATGACCAGGCAGCTTATTAAAGACCTGGGAAAAGACTGTACCATTCTCATCTCCACTCACATCCTTCCTGAGGTGAGTATGACCTGTGAGAGGGTGATTATCATTCATGAGGGCAATATCGTGGCTGAGGACCGCATCGAGAACCTGTCATCACTGGTAAGCGGCACCCGGCGGTTCCGCCTGGAGGTGGAAGGACCGACCAAGGCAGTCTCCGAGCAGTTGCGCAAGATAGAGGGAGTCACCAAGGTCAGTTATGCCGGTTCTCAATATACGGTCGAGAGCACCGCCGAACAGGACCCTCGCGGTAAAATAAACGAGGCTATGGTAAAGGGCGGTTGGACTCTCCTTTCCCTGGAGTCTGTGGAGATGAGTCTTGAAGATATATTCCTCAAATTGACTGCCGAGGAAGAAGAGGAATCCGACCAGTGAGAAATACCAGAGTAATTGCTCTTAAAGAATTCAAGTCTTATTTGCTATCGCCAATGGCTTATATTGTTACCAGTATTTTTTTGATATTCACCGGCATCTATTTCAGTGTTTTCAGCCCGGCCATCTATTTTGAGACAAGCATAACCGGATTCCTGGAGGCCGGCGTTATCCTGTTGCTCCTGTTTGGCCCGCTTCTTACCATGCGTCTGCTGGCCGAGGAAAGGAAAATGGGTACCCTGGAATTATTGCTGACCATCCCGGTCAGGGACAGCGAGGTAATACTGGGCAAATTCCTGGGCAGCCTGGCTATCCTGCTCGTCATGCTGGGACTTACCCTCTATTACCCGCTGCTGCTGACGATATTCGGTGATCCCGACCCGGGGCCGATTTTTACGGGCTACCTGGGGCTTTTTCTGCTTGGGTCTACCTCATTGGCAATCGGCATATTTACTTCCTCTATTACTTCAAACCAGATAGTTGCCGCGGTGGTCGCTATCGGCATCCTCCTGGCCCTTTATTTCATCGGGTTCGCAGCCGCTTTTCTTCCTGAAGCTCTGGGAGAAGTAATCGGCTTTTTCTCAATGTCAAATTATTTCCCTGATTTTATGAGGGGAGTAATAGACACCCGGGGTGTAATCTACTACCTCAGCATGATGGGTTTATTCTTGTTCCTGGCCATCCGGTCACTGGAGAACAGCAGGTGGAGTTAAATGCAGTCTCCTTCCGCTAGATCTAATAAAGGGATATCCGGTCTGACAAGCGTCCTCGGTCTGCTCGCCCTGCTTATCGGGCTGGTGCTGACGGTCCTGTTGCCGGCCATTCGGCTGGCCGGCTGGATGATAATGGCCCTGGGAGTTTTGCTGTTAGGTGTTGCCTTTATTATTGATTACAGGAAAGTAGGCAAAGCCATTACCGGCAAACGGGGGCTATTCAGCACCGGAACAACGGTAATGGTCTCTATTTTTATCGGCATCACCATACTGATTAATGCTATCAGTATCAATAACTACGCCCGGTTTGATATTACGGGACTGTCCCAGTTTACCCTTACCTCTCAGACCAAAGATGTGCTCAACCAGTTGGACGAACCGATGCAGATATCGATCTTTACAGTACCGGGTGACCCTTTTGGAGACGCCATCAGCACATTTATCGAAGAGTACGAGAATTATACCGAACAAATAAAACTGAAAACCATAGACCCGGATGAATTCCCTGACCAGGCAAGACGATTTGCGATTGACATATACCCGACAGTGGTATTCCAGAGCCGGAATAATATCAGAGTGGTGATGCCTCAGGAGATTTTCATTCAAACACCTGACGGTCAGGTAGCATCACAGATGGAGCACCCTTTTACCAGCGCCATTCTGGAAGTTTCCGGGATTATTCAGAAAAAGATATATTTTCTTACCGGACACGGCGAAAGCAGTGTTAATGATGACTACGGAGCTGCCGCTCAAAGCCTGCTGGAAAATCTCTACAAGGTGGCAATTCTGGACCTGCAGATGACTCCGCGTATTCCTTCAGATGCCACGGCTTTGATAATAGCCGGACCGGAAAGTCCTCCCACCAGTGCCGAATCGGCGATTATTGCCGATTATCTTGAAAACAACGGGTGGCTGATGATAATGCTAAACCCCGGCTCGCCTCCCGAATACGCCCGGATCTTGTCCGAATGGGGAGTGAATGTTCAGGACGGCACCATAATCGACCCTTCATCTTTCGTGTCTCCGAATGTTGATACCCCTTTAATTCTCGGGATAAGAAACATGTTAGGTTTTGAAAAGGGATACTTCCCCGGAGCTACGGCTATCATTCCCCAGGAAGAAGCCCCTGAGTTGCTGATAATTCAGCCATTGTTTTATACCAGTAAAGAAAGTTGGCTGGAGGAAGATTTTGACTCCGAGGGCGAATCTCAGTTTGATGAAGGGACGGATACGATAGGGCCTCTGGCAATCGGTGTTCTCATAGCCGGGGTGACGGAAGCCGACGCTTCGGATGTACCGCCCGAGGCGGAAGATATAACCAGGATAGTAATAGTTGGTGATTCTGACTTCGCCAGCACCCGCTTTTTCAACGGAGACAATGGCAACATGTTTCTTAATATGGTAGAACTGCTCACGACCGGCAAGGAACTGATATCGATAGAACGCAAGGTGCTCCCCTTCCGTCGGCTGATTGTTACCCAGGAAACGGCTAATTTTATAAATATTTCCAGTATTGCCTTGCTCCCCTTGCTGGTGTTACTGGTAGGCGGTGTCATCTGGTGGAGAAGAAGGTAATGAGCCAGATAAATCCGGTGGAGGAAACTGATTGAGACTCCGCAGCATACTCATCCTGCTGGCGGCTATGCTGGCCCTGGGTGGGTATTTTTATTTTACCAACCGGCCTGAACCTCCCGTGAAGGAAGAGCCCAGGAAATTTGCCTGGCTGATTGAAATGGACGATATCCAGCGGATAGAAGTAAGTCTTCCCCGCGAAGGAAAAAGTCAGGCTTTTATAAAAATCCCCCGGGAAGACCAGTTTCCCTGGTTCTTCGACGATGAGGCAAAAACGGATATAGATGTTCAGAGGTGGGGCGGCGGTATACCTTTGCTGCTAAGCGGTCCGGGCGTAGAGCGGATTATTTCAGAGAACACCAGTGATGAGAAACTGGCCGAGTTCGGCATCTCCGATCCTCAGATGACCGTTAACCTGACTATGCTGGACGGATACCAGATGCTTATCAGGGTAGGTGACATCACTCCGGACGGGCGTTCCTTTTATGTACAGGCGCCAAACACAAGGGACGTCGCCCTGGTGGATATCTCGTGGTACGAAGTGATTGCCCGCCTGATTAACGAGCCTCCTTACGTCCCGGTCGAAGAGGATTAGCCTTCATACAGGTAAAGACCCTCTGAATGCCGCTTTCCTTTTTCTTATGAGAGGTGGTATTTGTTGCCGGGGAGGTATTTCTGCCACTCACTGCGGATTTCCCGGTAATGGGATGGGATGTAGAAGAGCCCGTTAAAACGAGGCGGCTGCGGCTGATGGGCCAGCCTCATTCCGGCCTCCTGAGGAGTCCTGCCCGCCTTGTTCCGGTTACAGGGCATACAGGCACTGACCACATTTTCCCAGGTATGCTGGCCGTCCCGGAAGCGGGGCATAACGTGGTCCAGGGTAAGATGTCTGGTCTCTTTCCCGCAATACTGGCAGGTGAAATGGTCTCGATTGAAAATTTCCAGCCTGGTCAGTTTTCTGCCCGTTTTCCGTGGGCGTCTGACCATTGAACCCAGCCGGATTACAGATGGCATCGGAAACTGGCGGTCAACGGTGTGAACATAGCCGTAACCGTTTTCCAGCATCTCGGCTTTTTGCTGATATATCAGGACAACCGCCCGGCGGACGCGGCAAATGTTGAGCGGTTCGTAGCCTTGATTCAACACCAGAACAGGAGAGTTCAGCATTACTGGATATTCCTTCACAGGTGGATTGCGGTTATTTTACTAAAAAACCGCAGCCTGTGCAAGCCGGACTACCGGATCTCAGGGCTTACCGCCTTTGTTGTGGTTTACGGCCCCCTGGTGTCCGTGTTTGCCGACCGGCAAAATAATCAGGGGCGATGATGCTGAATACCGTACTTATTCTGGGGTCGGCAAACCGGGAAAGTATCGGGGCGTCGAGCTCGTCGGCCGAACAATTGGTGGTAATCACCGTGGGCAGTTGGGCGTTATAGCGGTGGTTAATGACCTGGAAGAGCTTCTCCTGGGCCCAGGGAGTGGTGGTCTGTTTACCGAAATCATCCAGTACCAGCAGCGGGGCGTTCTTCACAGTCTCAAAATACTGATCATAGGATATCCGGCTTTCCGGGCTGAAGGTGGAGCGCAGGTGGTCCAGAAAGTCAGGCACCACGATGAACAGGGCCGCCTTGTTTTCATGATAGCGGTAGTTAATGATGGCGGCCGCCAGGTGGGTTTTGCCGCAGCCGTTCTCCCCCTGAAATACCAGCCATCCATCCGGCGATTCGGCGAAATCCAGGGCGAGATGGAATACCTTGTCCAGATTTTCACGCTGCTCAAGGGGCAGGTTGACCCGTTTCCAGTCGAAACTGTCGAAAGTCATTTCTTTTTGTTTCTTGAATTGGGCTGCCCAGGCGTAGGGGTAGAGCCCCGGCGCTTTTTCATCAAACCCGGCCAGCTGGTAAACGCTGGAGGCATTCAGACGGGTGCGTATTCTCTCCTCCAGGTCCTCCAGGGGCAGAATAGAGATGATTACGGTCGGCAGCTGGCTGCTGAAACGGTGGTTCAGTAATTGTTCCAGTTTTTCCTTTGCCCAGGGGGTGCTTGACTGGGCGCCCAGGTCGTCAAGGACCAGTAACGGTGTATTTCTGACCTGTTCGAAAAACTCGTCATAGGGTGTCTCGCTTTTCGGGTTGAAGGTAGACCTGAGATGGTCCAGCAGGTCCGGGGTGGTGATATAAAACGGGGTACGGTTGTTTTCTATACAATGGTTGGCGATAGCTGCCGCCAGGTGGGTTTTACCGCTGCCGCTGGGTCCGGTCAGCACCAGCCATCCGGCCGGCTCATCGGCATAAGCCCTGGCCGCCTGGTACGCTTGGCTGAACCGTTCCTTGTCGAATGGATTATCGATTCTGCCCTGGGGCTCCAGGTTGTCAAAGGTAAGGCCGGTCAGCGCTCCAAGGTTGCTGTATCTCTGTAAGTGACCCTTCCGTTCAGCATCCGCTTCCTGCCGGGTGCAGTGGCAGGGAATGACCTGGGTGTAATCAGGCTTGCCGCCGGGTAAAAGGGGGTGCACGAACCTGGCCCCTTTACAGGCGGGGCATTCCGCCTGGGCAGGTGTTTCTTCCCGGTCAGCGCTGGAAGATGTGTCCGTACTTTTGCCCGGAGTATTTGTCTTGACCTGTTTTAGAATCTCCCCGATGTGCTCCATCGCTCCTGCCTTCTTCTGACCATCGTTCTAAAATTCTGCTGATATATCTCCAGCTTCGTTTATTCAGGCTAGCCGCTTCTCTGATGGCTGTTCTTATCCACTCTTCCGGATAGAGTTTCTCGGCTTCAAGCAGTTCCTCGGCAATCAAAGGTGTCAACATACCGATATTCTCTTCATAAAGGGTAAATATATCCGGTGGCGGTTCAGCGGCCCCGGCGGGCTGGACTAGTCCGGCCGCTTTCAGGCCGGACGGGATAAGTTCCCCGTTTCGGATTTTTTCAGCCACCCGTCTGCCCGTCTGGCCGTTAATCAGGTAAATATCCTCCGGTTTCTCTTCCCTGTTCAGTGTCAGACGGATGACCGTTCCCCGTTTTACGGCCATTTCCAGGGCCCGGTTCAATGTTTCGGCGGCCGGATGTTCTCCTCCCCGCAGACTGAGAGCCAGGCTTTTATCGGCCAGTAATTCCGGGTAGGAGATAAAACGGGGGTAGCCTTTTTTACTGTAAATGACCCGGAAGATGTGTAGAGTTATTTTTAATTCGGCGATATCCTCTATCTCGGGCAGCAGACTGCTAAAAAAGAGGTTTGGTATCGGAGTATATTGAGAACGGGCCGGAAAACCGCCGAACTCCTTCATAGCATGCTCGGTTCTTGATGGGCTATGTTTTCGAACCGGGCCAGTGAAGGGGTGAAGCGCAGATTTATCTGTCCGATTGGACCGTTGCGATGTTTGGCGATTATGATATCGGCAATGCCTTCAGGGTAATCTTTATCCGGATACTGGTTTTCCCACTCTTCCCTGGTGTAGTAGTATTCATCACGGTAGATAAAAATAACCACATCGGCGTCCTGCTCTATACTGCCGCTGTCACGCAGGTCTGATAACTGGGGTCTGTGAGAAGCCCGCCATTCGGCCGCCCGGCTGAGTTGAGAGATGGCGATTACCGGAATGTTAAGCTCCCTGGCCAGCGCCTTGAGGGAACGGGAGATGTAGCTGATTTCCTGGACCCGGTCTTTCATCTGCCCGTCCATCAATCCCAGGTGGTCTATGATTATCAGATTAACACCATGCTCGTAAAAAAGGCGGCGGGATTTACTCCTCATCTCCGCGACACGGAGACGGGGAGAATCGTCTATATAGATGGGCGCTTCGGAAAGGATACCGGTGGCGTCCATTACCCGTCTTTCTTCTGTTTCGGTGTGGAGACCGAGACGGATATGGCTAAGGTTGACGGCTGATTCACTGGCCAGCAGCCTCATCACCAGCGGTTCCCTGGCCATCTCAAGGCTGAACAGGGCCACGCAGGCGCCCTGTTCGATAGCTGCGTTCCTCATAATATTGAGCGCCAGGCTGGTCTTGCCCATACTCGGGCGGCCGGCCACGATTATCAGGTCGGCCGGCTGCAGTCCTCCCAGGAACTCGTCCAGCCCCGCGAATTTTGTCAGCACATGGGTAATGGTGCCGGATTCCCCGTCTTCATCAGACGGAGGTGTGATTTCAAAATACTTGTCCAGTACCTGACGGATGTGGATAAAATCGCCCCGGTCCTGTCCGTGGCGGACTCCGAAAAGTATTTCCTCTGCCTTGTTAAGAGTGGCCTCTACATCAGGGTCCGCCTGATAACCTATCGCTTCAACCTGGCGGGCCGCTTCGATAAGACGACGGCTGACGGCCAGGCGGTAGACGATCTGGGCGTAGTGCTCAATATCCTGTGAGGTAGGCACGATGGATACCAGGTGACTCATGTAAGCGACACCGCCGCAATCCTCGAGTTTTCCCTTGCGGTCAAGCTCCTGGGCGACGGTTATCTGGTTTATGGCTTCGTCACGTTTCTCGAGTTCCAGGCAGGCCGTGTAGAGCCATTGATTACGCTCGTGGTAGAAGTAGTCCGATTCGGGCAGAAAATTGATTATCTGGTAAACGGCCGCGCCGTCTATAAGGAGCGAGCCGATTACTGCCTCTTCAGCGTCAATGTCCTGGGGCGGCAACTTCTGCATACTACTCACGGCCTTCTCCTCCTGGGGTTGGCGCTATATGTTGATTAAGAACTCTTTTCAGTTACCGTGACCTTTATTTTTGGTACTATATCCTTGCTCAGGCGGATGGCTACTTCATATTCGCCGATTTGGCGGATCGACTCTGGAACCTCAATTTTACGTTTGTCTATGGCCAGCCCGGTCGTCTCTTCCAGTTTCTCGGCGATATCGGCGGTAGTGATTGAGCCGTACAGCCGTTCCTTCCCGCCGCTTCTGGCCTCAAGTACGATCTCCTGCCCCTCCAGCTTTTCTCCGAGTTCGGTCAATTCAGCTACAGACTCAGCCTGGTGCCGGGCGTTTACCTTTATCTTGGCCCCTACTGTATTTAGGGAATCGGCTTTGGCCATTACCGCCAGGTTCTTGGGGATGAGGTAGTTTCTGCCGTATCCATTGGTCACTTCTTTTACCTCACCGGCCTTGCCTACATTGGTTACGTCCTGAATAAAAATAACTTTCATACTCTACCCTTTTTAGTTGTAATTATAATAGACGAAATAATTTTATACAACTTTGTTATCTAAAAAGTTATTAAAAAATATGCCCGGAACAAACTGAAAATACTGCTGTTTGGTTTTAATTAACTGGGCTGTTGGCATCCTGAAGTATTAAATATAAACTCCCTGATAAGACCATTCAATCAAATAAAATCAAACAGTATGGAAAATCAGGCCGTTTGAAAAGTGACCGGCTAGTGCCTATAATTAGCAGGGGCATCTCTTTAGTTGCTTCAAGAGGGATATTTAATGAATATTTTTGATATGGGAATCATGGAAATAGTGATGATAATCATAGTGGCTGTGGTTATCTGGGGGCCGGATAAAATACCCCAGGTGGCCAGGACGATTGGCAAGACCATAGCTGCTCTAAAAAAGGCCAGCCAGGAACTGACAGCCCAGATAACCAGTGAACTGGAAGAGGAAAAAAAAGAGCTCCCTGGCCAGAAAATAGAGTCAGGCAGCACGGCCGCCAGGACGAATCAAGATGAGGAAGCCCGGCAGCCGGAAGGGCCTGAAACGGACGAAAGCGAAGACAGTCCAAAAGTTGATAAACAATGAGCGGTGAAGGAAAAAGACTGTCCATGCTGGGGCACATCGGGGAGCTCCGCAAGCGTTTAATCAGAAGCCTGGTCGTGGTAGGGGTAGCGGCTATTGTCTGCTTCATTTTTCGCGAACAAATTATCAACCTTTTAATTGCCCCGGCTCAAGGTATTCAGCTCCAGGCTATCGAGATGACCGAAATGCTGGGCACCATTATGAGGGTAAGCCTCTTTGCGGCTATTATCCTGGCCATGCCTTATCTGACTTATGAGGTGATTATGTTCGTTTCCCCGGCCCTTACCCGCCGGGAAAAAATGTATGTTTACCTGATCCTCCCCTGGATAGCCCTGATGTTCATCGGCGGGGTTCTCTTTTCTTATTACGTCCTGGTGCCCAATGTGACAAAATTCCTGCTGACCTTTGGCAGCGATATAGCCCCTACCGTTCCCAGGATTAAGGATTACATCAATGTGGTAACCAGGATGATGCTGGCGGTGGGTCTTGTGTTTGAAATGCCGGTGGTGACCACTTTCCTGGCCAGGATAGGGGTGCTCAAGTACCATTGGCTGGCCCGGAAAAGAAGAGAGGCCATCATCGTTTCGTTTATACTGGCCGCTCTTATCACCCCCACCATAGACCCCATAAACCAGGCCCTGGTAGCCGTACCGTTGGTTGTGCTTTACGAAATGAGCATCTGGCTGGCCAGGCTGGCGCAGAAGAGAAGGCCGGCAGCTGAATAAATATTTTCACACAGTTATGTAAAGTTTATTGCCGGCTGGTTTAGTGGTAATTACTTGAGTGATCCGGGTTGTGCTATCCATTTATCCTGATATATACTTGGCCTGTCATATAAGGGGGCGGATGAGTTCCGGTGGGCTTCGCGGACTTCAACTCCGTTGGGGGGCATTAGTAGTGTCTTCGGTGGGTTCGACTCCCATGCGCTCCCGCCAGTTGTGCCTGCTTTCGATTATAATTTCAACACGGTCAAACAC
>JAZFUC010000120.1:0-2566 GCA_036446995.1 Dehalococcoidales bacterium
GCGGTAATACCGCCGATGAAGGAAAAGAAGAGCAAGGGCAGAAAATTATCCACAAAGACCAGGCCCACACCCGCCACTGCCGACAGCAGGGTAAAGAATATCATCAGGCGGCGGCGCCCTAAACGCTCCGCCACCAGACCGACGATGAAAGTAAAGACAGCGGAACCGGCCACGCCGACGCTGAGAAAAGCCCCTATTTGAACGAGGCTGAAGCCCAGACGCTCCAGGTAGATGGCCAGGAGAACGGCAATGGTGCTGCGTGCAAAAGTAGATACTCCCCGGCTGGCCATAATCAGCTTGCCGTCCCGGTTAACCCAGTGGAGAAATACCCTGTCTGGCAGTCTTGTGAACTTCATAAACTCCCGTTGTGGATAGTAAGGGCGTCAACCGGATGATTAGACACCGGAGGCCGGTTCTGAGTCTGTGGCCTCAAAAGATGTAACACAATCGTAACATAACCGTCATAATTACGAAACATTAGCCCGTTATTATTAATATATAACTAAGCACCGGGTTTAAGGAGTCTGATAAATGGAGATGGTTTTAGGGGGTATAGCTTTTATAGTTTTATTTTCCGCCTGGGTGGTCGTACCCGCTATCATCAAGAAGCGCCACGCGTCGAAAATAGACGAAATTATCGAATAATCCTAAAAAGAGAATAGCCTGACCCAGGACTCCTGAGTCAGCCATATAAAGCTCTGTTGCTCCGGGAATTTGACCTGTTCCTCTCTTGAAGTAACGGAGTTGTTTTTTACCCAAAATAAGGCATTGTTATATATTTGTAATATTTTTCCTCTTGTTATTTTGACTTCGTTATATATTTTCTACTATACTCAATGAGGTTTATATAGTAGTTAAGCCCAGTTTTTTGACGGAACGAAAGTGAGCGCCAACATGAAACATAAGAAAGAAGCCAAGAACTAATGCCTGGAAAGAGTAAAACAACGACTTATCCAGGTATAATTCCAACGGTGACCGGTATAGTGGTTACCGTTATTTTTTTGATTATCGCTTTTTCCTTGATGGCGGAGAGTGCCTCCGGGAAGGCGGCTGAAATCCATCAGGATATCCCCGCCGTGTCGGCCAGCCACAACCAGGGACATACCGTTTTCGAACAGACATGCCAGTTCTGCCACACTATCGGCGGCGGCAAGCTTGTCGGCCCCGACCTTGAGGGTGTGACCACCCGCAGGGACAGAGAAGAGCTGGTCAGTTTCATCCTGGACCCCCAAAGTTTCGACGCTGAGATGCCCAATCCAGGAATTTCCGAGGCGGAGGCAGAAGCCGTCCTGTTATATATCGAAGAGCAGTCCGGCCTTGAACCAACCCTCATATCTGAAGAAGGGGAGGCTCCCCAACCTGTTCTGTTCGCTGATTTTGATGTTAATGCAGGTCGGGACATGTTCACCGGAAAAATCCGCCTGGAGAACGGCGGGGCAGCCTGTTACAGCTGTCACAACATCGATGGTCTGGCGGCGCTCGGCGGCGGGACTGTGGGCCCGGACCTGAGCGCAGGCTACCCTGACATGACCGAAGCTGGGTTGGCCGGAATTACAAAAGCGATACCCGTAATGGCCAGTATCTATAATGAACGGCCTTTAACCGATAAAGAACTTGCCCATCTATCCGCATTTCTGAGGGAAGCCGGCAACCAGGGAGATTCATCTTCATCACCTTTCCTGTTTATTGTTATCGGCGTCGTCGGATGCCTCGTGATTGTGGGAATTTTACAGCTTATCTGGAGAGGGCGCATCTCAGGAGTTCGCCAGCTTCTGGTAAAAGGAGGCTCTAAATGAGCTGGATTCAGGATATAGTCAGCCCCCAACAGCGACAGTGGGAAGATTTTTATCGCAACCGTTGGGAGCATGATAAAGTCGTTCGCAGCACCCACGGGGTAAATTGCACCGGTGGCTGCTCGTGGCAGGTCTTTGTTAAGAACGGGGTAATAACCTGGGAAACTCAGGCTCTCGATTATCCTGATTTTGACCCCGATATGCCTCCTTACGAGCCGAGAGGCTGCCAGCGCGGGATCTCTTTCTCCTGGTACATTTACAGTCCCATCAGGGTAAAATACCCTTATATAAGGGGAGCAATGGTAGATGCCTGGGAGAAGGCCAAACAGCAGCACGCTGACCCGGTGGATGCCTGGGCTTCTATGGTTGAAGACCTACCCACCCGCACCAAATACCAGAAGGCCCGGGGTATGGGCGGTTTCCGCCGCGCGTCCTGGGATACCGCTCTGGAAATAGTTTCCGCTTCAATGCTTTACACTTCAAAAAAATACGGGCCTGACCGGGTAGCTGGTTTTTCTCCCATTCCGGCAATGTCTTACCTCAGCTATGGCGGCGGCTCACGCCTGCTCCAGCTTTTCGGCGGCGTTAACCTCAGTTTTTACGACTGGTACTGCGATTTGCCCCCGGCCTCTCCGGAAATCTGGGGAGAGCAGACCGATGTCCAGGAAGGCATTGACTGGTACCATTCCAAGTATATCGTCTCGATGGGGTCCAACCTGAATATGACCCGGACTCCGGATGTCCACTTTGTTTCCGAGGCCCGGCACCAGGGG